>JBBRHN010000058.1:0-9904 GCA_038222685.1 Chthoniobacterales bacterium
CGAGGCGATCGATGTTCTCATCACGCCGCGCACGATGCGAGAGTTCGCCGCAAAATTCCGCGCCAACGTCGACGCTCACGGCACCGGCTGCACGTTTTCGGCGGCCGTTGCGACAGGCCTCGCGCACGGACTCTCGCTCGAGGATTCCGTCGCGCAGGCAAAGATTTTTGTGACCCGGGCGATCGAAACCATGCACCGCTGGGGCTCGACAACGGCACTGAACCACTCTTCGGCCGCTGGCTAGAATCAAAAAAAAACGAGGGGGCTGGATTTTTTATCGGCGGCCCGTAGTATCCGGCGCATGAAGTATATTTTCGTCACTGGAGGCGTCGTGAGCTCGCTCGGCAAAGGCCTTGCTGCCGCATCGCTTGGAACGCTTCTTGAGCGGCGCGGACTCAAGGTTACGCTTCAGAAGCTCGATCCGTATTTGAATGTGGATCCGGGGACAATGAATCCGTTTCAGCACGGCGAGGTATATGTTTTGGCCGATGGGGCGGAGACCGATCTCGATCTCGGACACTACGAGCGCTTCACGAATTGCGTGCTCACGCGGGCGAACAATCTGACGAGCGGGCAGGTCTATGAAACGGTGCTCCAGAAAGAACGGCGCGGTGATTATCTCGGAAAAACCGTGCAGGTGATCCCTCACATCACGGACGAGATCAAAGGCCGCATACGCGAGCTCGGCGAGAAATCCGGCAGCGACATCATCATCACAGAAATTGGCGGCACGACGGGCGACATCGAGGGTCTGCCGTTTCTCGAAGCGATTCGTCAGTTCATCCTCGAGGTCGGCCAGGAGAACGCGATCATCATGCACGTAACGCTGGTGCCATTTATCAAGGCCGCAGGCGAACTCAAGACCAAGCCCACGCAGCAAAGCATCGCGAAGCTCCGCGAGATCGGGCTCCAGCCACAAGTTCTGATTTGTCGCACAGAGATGCCACTCAACAAAGAGGTGCGTCAGAAGCTTTCGCTTTTTTGCAACGTTCCGCTCGACGCCGTGATCGAAGCCGGAGATGTCGAGCACACGATTTACGAGGCACCGCTCAATCTCCAGGCGGAAGGTCTCGATACGACCATTTGCCGCATTTTGCGCCTTGAGACGCCGGAGCCGGATATGACGGACTGGAAAAAATTTGTCCAGCGCGTGATCGCACCGAAGAAGCGTGTGCGCATTGCGATTGTCGGGAAATACATCGAGTTACAGGACGCCTACAAGAGCATCTACGAATCGCTCACACACGCCGGTGCGGGCCACGATTGCGGGATTGACCTCGTGTTGGTCGATGCCGAAGATCTCGAAGCCGAGGGTGCGGATAAATACCTGCGCGGAGTCGCCGGGGTGCTGGTGCCCGGCGGTTTCGGAGATCGGGGGATTGAAGGCAAGATCGAAGCGGTGAGATATTCGCGCGAATCGCGCACGCCTTTTCTCGGGCTCTGCCTGGGTATGCAGGTGGCGACGATTGAGTTCGCTCGCAACGTTTGCGGTCTCGATGGGGCCAATAGCACGGAGTTCGATCCCGCCACGCCGCATCCGGTCATTCACATTCTTGAGGAACAAAAAGAAGTGACTGACAAAGGCGCGTCGATGCGGCTCGGTACCTGCCCCACCGTGCTGGCGAAAAACACGCTGGCTCATCAGGTCTATGGCAAGTCGGAAATCTCGGAACGCCACCGCCACCGTTACGAATTTAATCAGGCGTATCGCGAGGATATGGAAAAGCGCGGATTCGTTATCGCAGGCACGTCTCCCGAGGGCACGCTCGTCGAACTCATCGAACTCTCGACGCACCCGTGGTTTCTCGCCTGCCAGTATCACCCTGAGTTCCAGTCCAAGCCTAACGCCCCGCATCCGCTGTTCAAGGGCTTCATCTCCGCTTGCCTTGCTCACGAGGACTAAAGAGAGTTAACTCATGACATCCGCCCAGCACGACTTCGAGCGCAACATTGAATTTGAGTTTGTCCGCGCAACAGAAAACGCGGCTCTCAACTCGATTCACTGGATGGGCCGAGGAAACAAAGAAGCCGCCGATGCTGCCGCGTGCGACGCGATTTACGGCGTGTTTGATCAAGTGGATATCCGTGGCGAAGTCGTCATCGGCGAGGGAATCAAAGACAACGCTCCCGGGATTTTCCTAGGTGAAAAGCTCGGCAAGTGGAGTGAAGGCGCACCAAGATTTGACATCGCTCTCGACCCCATCGACGGCACGAGCAACATCGGGAAGGGACTGCCTAACTCGATTTCCGTGCTGTCCGGCGTTTACGTCCCTGAGGGGCGAACCCGGAGCATGGTGAATATCGCCAGTTTCTACGTTGAAAAAATTTCCTACGGTCCGCAGGTTGCTGAAGCGATTCGCAAGAACGACCTCGCGCCGATCCGTCTGGATGCACCATTTCACCGCTCGCTCGTCGTCGCCGCAACCGCGCTAAAAAAACGCATCAGCGATCTCGTCGTCGTCATTCTCGACCGGCCCCGCAACCAGACTTACATCGATACCGTCCGCGCCGAGGGAGCTTCGCTTCGATTGATTGCCGATGGGGACATTGCTGCCGCAGTGGCACCCTCGTTGCCGGACTCCGGGGTCGATCTTTACGCAGGCATCGGTGGCGCTCCCGAGGGGATTCTGACTGCGGCCGCGCTCAAGGCGCTCGGCGGCGAAATCCAGCTCCGCATGTGGCCGCGCGATGATGCCGAACGCGCCGAGTTGCTCAAAACGCACACCGTTTCCGACCTCCAACGTGTCTACTACACGGACAGTCTTGTTGAGGGCGATAGCGCGATTTTTTGCGCCACAGGCATCAGCGACAGTGCATTGTTGCCGGGCGTGAAGCTTGTTGGCAATACGGCGACGACCCACTCGATTCTCATGCGCGCGCGCAGCCGGACTGTGCGATATATTCGAGCCGTTCATAACCTCTCCGCCAAAACGATCCATCTCCGGAGCGTCACCGGCGAACGAAATATCTAAGAGGGTTGGAGGGCGCGGAATTCCGCCTCATCGACAATTTTGATTCCGAGCGAGCGGGCCTTTTCAAGCTTGCTGCCGGCATCTTCTCCAGCGAGGAGGTGCGTCGTTTTTTTGCTCACACTGCCCGTGACTTTGCCGCCGAGTTGGCGAATCGTCTCCGCCGCTTCATCGCGAGGGATAGTGAGCGTTCCGGTGAGAACCCACGTTGTGCCGACGAGCGGGCCGCCTGCGGTGGAAGCGGGCTCGTCGTTCTCGCCGAAGTGGAGGCCGACTGAGCGAAGCGTTTCGATAAACGTTCGGGCGGAGGGGTCGCGAAACCACGCGTGGATTGCGTCGGCCATGATCTCGCCGATTTCGTGAACCGTGAGCAGCGTCGCAACATCGGCGACGGCGAGAGCGTCCAGCGTGTGAAAGCGTGCCGCGAGATCGCGTGCGGACGAGACGCCCACATGCGGGATGCCGAGTCCGTGAAGCAAACGCCAGAGCGGGCGTGACCGGCTGGCTTCGATGCCCTCCAGCAGGTTGGCTGCGCTTTTCTCTCCCATGCGATCAAGTGCAAGAAGCGCGTCTTTTTGAAGAAAATAAACATCCGCTACCCCGCGGAGGAGGTTGGCTTCGACGAGTTGCGCGACCAGAGCCTCGCCGAGCCCCTCAATGTCCATGGCACCTCGCGAAGCGAAATGCTCGATGCGCCGCCGAAGCTGGGCCGCACACACGAGGTTGCGGCATTTCCACGCTACGCCCTCCTGCACCGCCGCTTCGCCGCAAGCGGGACATTCGGTTGGCATCTTAAAAACCAACTCCGCCCCGGTGCGTTTTTCTTTGCGCACGGCCACCACGGCGGGGATCACCTCGCCCGCTTTTTCGACCTCGACGACATCGCCCACGCGGATGTCTTTGCGTGCGATCTCATCGGCGTTGTGAAGCGTCGCACGCGAAACCGTGCTGCCCGAAACTAAAACCGGATCGAGTTCGGCAACGGGTGTGAGCACGCCCGTGCGCCCAACCTGGATCGTGATTTCGCGCACGCGAGTCTCCGCGCGTTCGGGTTCGTATTTATAGGCAATCGCCCAGCGCGGAGCCTTCGATGTCGAGCCCAGCGTCTCCCTCAACGCGATGGAGTCCAGTTTGACGACGGCACCGTCGGTCTCATAGACAAAATCGTGCCTCACGCCGCCGAGCGTTTCGATTGCCGCGACGACCTCCTTATCTGCGCTGGCCGGGAGAATTTTTTCGCAAACCGGCAGGCCCCATTGGCGGAATGTTTCGAACATCGCGTGTCCCGAATCCGGAGCCGACCCCGACCATGCGCCGAACCCATAGAATATTCCCGCCAGCCCGCGTGCGGCAACGAGTTTAGGGTCGAGTTGTTTGAGCGATCCCGCTGCGGCGTTGCGGGGGTTGGCAAATGCCGGGAGCCCTCCCTCGTCGCGGGTTGCGTTGAGGCGCGCAAAGACGCTCTTCGGCAGGTAAATCTCCCCGCGCACCTCAACCTGCGCAGGCGCGGCTCCGGTCAGTTTGATCGGGATGTTGGAAATCGTGCGCACGTTTTGAGTGACGTCGTCACCCGTGGTCCCATCCCCCCGCGTGGCCGCTCGAACAAGGCAACCGTTCTCGTAGAGCAGACAAATTGCTACCCCATCGACTTTCGGCTCAATCGAAAATCGCACGTCCGCACCCGCAGCCAGCTTCCGCACGCGCACGAGAAATTCCCGCAACTCCGCCTCGGAATACGTATTGTCGAGACTCTGCATCGGCACGACATGCCGGGCCGACGTGAACGCAGCGAGCGCGCTCCCTCCCACTCGAGCGGTGGGTGAATCGCCGGACTCCAACGCGGGCGATTCCTTCTCCAAATCCGATAGTTCCCTCAAAAGAGCGTCGAACTCGCGATCCGTAATCTCCGGTGCCGCGTCCTGATAATAAAGCGCGTTGTGACGCTCAATCTCCCGCCGGAGTTCCAGTATTCTTGGTAGATGGCTTAGCATAAAAAAGTTTCAAGACCGCGAGGCCCGCGACGGTTCCGAACAGGTCGGCTAGCCAGTCAAACGGGTCGCCCCCGCTCCGCCCCGTGACGCGCAGTTGATTGATTTCATCGGTCAACGCCAATGTGCTGAGAACAACGATCACGACCAAAAAAATTACCGACCAGTGCCACGGAAAAGTCGCCCGCAGGCACGCTCCAAAAGCCATTGCCCCACCCGCGAAAAACACAAAATGCTGAAGCTTGTCCCAATAAAAAACGGGACACTCCGAGCCGGCGGAACCGGTTCTGTTCGAGACGTAAACGAGTAAGCCGATCCAGATTGCAAAAGCCAGCCACATCACCGGGCGGGTGAAGGGCCACCTCGGGACAAAGCGTGGAAGGGATTTCATCAATGAAAATAACCCTTTCTGCCGCCGTGACCTACTTCCCGCTATCGCGCTTCACGGCCTCGATGCGACGCCAGAGGTCGGGGTCTTCGGCGGAAACGGTTTGCTTGAGATAGGCGATGTATTGCGCGGGAGACGACCACGTCGTATAGGCTTTGCGCATGGGCACCAACGTCACGTTGCGCTCGGCGGCTTCGGCGGAGTGTTTCCAGAGCGAAACGCCGACGATCACCGTTGCGGCGATGATTAGAGCGATGAGAAAGTTGAGAAACATCTTCATGACGTGCGAATATTTGCGATTCTTCGTTGATTCAACACGCTGCGTGCTGAGGCGTCAACTGCTCGGAGTGGGGCCAACCATCGGTTGCGGCGCGGCACCGGCGGAGGCGTTGGGGAAAAACGGCGCGAGTTCGGGCTTGTCACGGTAATTGGCAATCGGAGGCTCTTCGACGAGGCTGTCGAACACCCGCGAGGGGAGGGCTTTTTTCGCGGCGTAGAGGAAATTCGCAGCGTTGGCATACTTCCCGGCCGCCAGTTCAAGCGCCGCCCCGCCTATGGCAATCCTTGAAATACTGTTCTGCGGGCTCAGCTCGAGAGCGGTGTGAACCTCGTTGCGAACGCCCGCGACGTCTCCGGCCTGGAATCGCGCAAGGAGATACCGGTTGGCCATGTAAAGATCGTCGGGCGATTTCTCGTGAGCCCGCTTGAGCAACTCCACCGCCTCCGACGCACGTCCGGTCACGAGCATCACGCCCGCGAGGTTCACCAAATCCGGAGCGCTGTCGGGATTCAAACGCAACGCCTGCTCAAAAGCCACCGCTGCCGTTCCCGTGTCTCCGGTTTTCCACGCGATGATGCCGTTGAGGCGATTGACCAGAATTCCCGCGTCGCGAAGCGTCGCGCTGGCGTCGCTGAGTTGACCGTTGAGCACCATCTCGGACGCTGTCTCCAACAGGCCCTGCGCTGGCGGCGGCACCGGCGTCTCCGCAGGCGCCGCCACGCCCGCCGTCGACGAGAGGTTGAGTTTTTCATCCTCCTGCATCCGTTGATACGTCGAGAAGCCGATAAAGCCGACAAACGCCGCCGCCAGCAGGAGAATCAGCGCAATGCTGACAACCTGCCGCCGCTCCTGCTCAAAACGCAGATCAACCCACCACTGAGATTTAAACATCGTGCGAAGTTTTTCCGCAAACTTCGATCCCTAGCAAAGTCTGACATCGCTTCGGGGACAAGAAGAAACGCAGACAAGTCGTGCAGGGCGGCGATTTTTCTCGATCAAGCATAGCTCTCAGTCGCGAAGACTTCTGGAGCGGCTTTGCAATCCTAAAGAACTTGATTTTAGTTCCTCGGCACCCGACAAGTCTTTCGGTCATGGAATCGCTGAGGGACATTCTTGTAAAAGTGGTGGAGACATCTGGAGGCGATCTCGCGGCTTGTTCTGAAGTGGTCAGCGAGGCGATTGATCAGCAACGTTCGCCAATCCTCGCGATTTTGGACGCCGAGTTGGTGGAGGAAAGGCGCTTTCTTCAAAATTTAGCCCAAACCTGCGGTCTTCCCTGGTGGTCTGGCCAACCCGCAGTTGCTGGCACCGAGATCCTGAAACGTTTTCCATTGAGGCTCGCTCTCCAGTATCAGTTGCTCGTTGTGGGCGAAAATGAAGGCTGTCTTCAAGTGCTGACTTTTGATCCTTTTGACCTGCTGGCTAAACAACGGTTGTCTCAATCTCTGAACCAACCGGTCGAGTGGGCAATGCACACCCGGCGGGATATTCACAAAGCTCTTCAGGATGGCTACGGCATCGGCGCCGATACGTTTGAGGAGATTCTCGAAGGACGCGAGGATGAGGAGATTTTGGACAGTATGAAAGACGAGGTCCAGGAGCTTGACGAACAGGAAGATTCCGAAGCCTCCGTCGTTAAATTTGTGAATCAGATCATCCGCCAAGCCCTCACGGAGCGCTCGACGGATATTCACATTGAGCCGCTCGATGAGGGATTGCGCATTCGTTATCGAGTGGACGGGATGCTCCACGAGGTTCCCGTCCCCGCCCAGATTAACAAGCTTCAGGATTCCGTCGTGGCCCGTGTCAAAATCATGTCCCATTTGGACATCGCCGAGCGAAGGCTGCCTCAGGATGGACGCATCGCCTTAGAGTTTGAGGGCCAGCCTGTGGATGTCCGCGTGGCGACGATCCCTACGGTAACTGGTGAAAGCGTGAGCCTGCGACTCCTCGGACAACAAAAGTTTACATTCGAGCGTCTCGGCATCGACGGGAAAAACCGGGAACAATTAGACCGGTTGCTCGCCCAGCCGAATGGGATCGTCCTGATTACTGGACCGACTGGCAGCGGAAAATCCACCTCGCTTTACACCTTCCTATCCTCGCTCAACAACGAGTCCCGCCGGATCGTCACCATTGAAGATCCTGTTGAAAACAAGCTGCCCGGAGTTCTTCAAATTGCGGTGAAACCCGAAATTGATCTGACCTTTGCACGAGGACTTCGTGCGATTCTCCGCGGTGATCCTAACGTGGTCATGATTGGAGAAATGCGCGATGTCGAGACCGCCGAGATTGCAATCCGGGCTGCACTGACAGGACACTTGGTGTTTAGCACCCTTCACACCAACGACGCCATTGGAGGAATCACCCGTCTTATCGACATGGGCATCGAGCCGTTTCTGGTTTCCACTTCCGTCCGGGCCTTCATTGCCCAGCGCCTCGTCCGCAGGCTATGTGAGGAATGCAAGGAAGTCGCGGATTACCCAGAGGGTCATCTTGAGAAAATGGGCTTTGTGGTGCCCGTCGGCAAAACCATCTACAAGGCTGCCGGTTGCGAAGCGTGCCGTCAAACCGGATACCAGGGCAGAACGGCCATTTTCGAAATCTGTCCCGTTTCTGGACGCATTGCCGACTTGATTGCCCAAAAAGCCGCTTACAGTGAATTGCAGGCGGTAGCCTTAGAAGAAGGCATGGTCTTCCTGCGTGAAAACGGATGGGAACGCGTGCTCTCCGGGGTGACGAGTGTCCAGGAAATATTGCGGGTGACCGCTCAGGACGGGGGCCGCTAATGCCCGCATTTACCTACGAGGCCGTTCAACGCGGCGGAGCCCGGAAGCATGGTGAAATTGAAGCCCGCTCCCGCGCAGAAGCCTGTGACAAGTTGGAACGCGAGCACCTTCAACCCCTCTGGCTTAAGGCCAAAAGCGAGAACAACAGTAATAAAGACGTTGCCCCGTCCGCAGCCGAACTCGACATTCCCAAGGGCGGCTACCACTTAACTGCGAAACAAACGATGCAGTTTACCGAAGAACTCAGTGACCTTCTGGAAGCCGGGCTGCAACTCGAGCAGGCGCTCGGCATCATGGAAAACCGCAAGGAAAAATCGTCATTGAAGCTGGTGTC
Source organism: Chthoniobacterales bacterium (assembly GCA_038222685.1). GTDB lineage: Bacteria > Verrucomicrobiota > Verrucomicrobiia > Chthoniobacterales > Terrimicrobiaceae > JBBRHN01. The sequence goes on from JBBRHN010000058.1 coordinate 8,749, forward strand.
CGCAAACCTTCGCCGGGAGGTGCGCGACGGGGTTAGTTTTTCGGCGGCGATGAGAAAGTCCTCATCCAGCTTCGGGGAGCTTTTTTGCAATCTCGTGGCGGCTGGAGAACAGGGGGGAGCTCTCCATGCGATTCTTAAACGCACCCTCGAATACCAAAAGCTAGTCGCTGAACTGAAAAGCAAAGTCGCCGGAGCTCTGATTTATCCGGCATTTATTGCCATGGCGGGTCTCGTGCTCATCGTTTTGTTCGTGAGCTATCTTGTCCCTCAACTGGGAACCCTGCTCGGGACGACTGGTAATAAAATGCCCTTGACAACAGCTCTCCTCATTTCCGCAAGCACGTTTCTGGGAGCTTGGTGGTGGTTGATCCTGATCTGCGCTGTGAGCAGTGGCTTCCTTTTCCGATGGGTGATCAATCAGCCTCGAGGGCGTCAATGGTGGGATCGAGATCAACTTCGCATTCCGCTTGTCGGGGCGATTCTCAAGTCCAAATTCTACGCCCAGTTTTCCCAAACTCTCGCAACCCTCACCTCGAATGGCATTACCATTCACGGTGCCTTGAAGTTGACCAATGCCGCCACATCCAACGTTTACCTCCAATCAATTATTTCCCGCATCACCGATGATGTCAGCGAGGGCAAACCTCTTTCCCGCTCGGTAGCCCACTCAGGTGCTTTCCCTTCTATCTTTGTGGACATGGTCATTGTTGGGGAACAAACTGGCAACCTGCCCCTGGCTCTTGAAAAAGTCGGAAATCGTTACGATAAGGAGCTCAACCTCGCAATCGGCACCCTGACGAGCCTGATCCAGCCCGCCGTGCTCGTTGTGATGGCAGGCATTGTTGGAGTGGTTGCATATTCAATGATGGGTGGTATCTTCCAAGCCGTTTCCGGCCTCGGAGCGAAATAGTCAAAATCACAAATCCTTTATGAAAAAACAAAGTTATTTACTTAAGTCTTCCGGCTACACGCTGGTGGAAATCATGCTCGTCTTGTCCATCATTGTTGTGTTGATGTCCGCGGGCATCTATTATCTGATGGGGAACTTGGGTGTGGCCAAAAACACGCGTGTCAAAAGCGACTTAGAGACTATTAGCACGCAACTGAAGGTTTATCAGATGGAGAACCTGGATTTCCCCACGACTTCCCAAGGTTT
>JBBRHN010000059.1:0-9613 GCA_038222685.1 Chthoniobacterales bacterium
CTCCAGATTATCAACGAGTCAGCCCAAGCAGGGGCATTAAAAGCCGTGTGGCGGTATAACGCCGAACGCAACGCAGCGAGAGTGCTTGGCGATGTGGGCAAAGGTGACGGCATTCAATCCCAAGACGACGGAGTAGATCTCGATGCTGAACACATGGAGAACGCAGCATTAGACGTTTACTTCGGGTAGAGCACGCCCGAAAAACGCGGCGCGCAAAATCCGGCTCATTCGCGGCACTTTCGGTCGGGTCGTGCTTGTCGCACCGCCGGGAGCCCCGTCCCTGACGACATCGCAAGAATCGTGTAATTGAGGCGAGTGTGTGTCGAATTCCCAGATGAGCGGGTCTGTTTGAATAATGAATCTTTTTTCATGAGGAACAAAATATTTAAATTATAGGCCCGCCCCCTTCCGCCTTCGCGACCCCTTCCGCCTTCGCCCTTCCGCCTTCGCCCTTCCGCCTTCGTCGACAACACTTTGACCAGGGAGAAGGGTTACACGCGTCCTAGCTCATACCACGCTCCCGAAAAGCCTCCAATCCTGTTAAAAACCTACTTCGCGACTCCGATGAACTCGATGACGAGGCCGGTGACGGCTCCGTAGACGATGTGGGCGACGAGTTGCATGATGCCGGTCATTGGGCCGCGATCGTGGAAGCGTGCGATTGGATGGTGTTCCATAATCACTATGGCCACGAGCAACATGGCGATCACGCCGTGAATGGCCCCAGCCAAGGTGAATATGCCCCAGTTGAGCGGAAATCCGGAGAGCTTGATGGAGAAGTAGTAAACGTAAGCGAAGACGATGCCGGAGAGGAAGTGGATCGCAAAACCAATCCCTGCAGCGCCTTCGGTTTTTCCGGTAATCAACGCCCCGACGGCCCCGATCACGTCGACTTTCCCGCGGTGCAGCCATCTGGGCAACATCAGAAAAAGCGTCATGGCAAACGTACCGACAATACCGGCAATAAGAGGTGCAATAATCATGTGATCTGAGCGAACCGGGGACAACCGGATCTTCAATTTTTATACACGAACCGTGCGGTCGGGTCAATTTCTGGGTTCAGCCCGCTGGCGAACCTGTTTGCCGAATACAAGGACTTGCAAGTAACAGAGCAACGCTGGTTCGACGGGCAATGGGTGCCGAGGCAGACGCTGGAGAAGTTTGGCGTGCTGGAACTGGAACTATGGGACAACTCGCAAAATGACGAGGAGGCATCATGACCCGGTATCCTCGAAGTCGACGCGGAGCACGGATCCAAACAGGCTCATTCTCCGGATCCCGCGGGCTCGGCAAAAATCCGCGATTTTCTGGTCATCGACGAAGATCGGCAGTTCCAGAACGCTCATGGGTATTCATCGTTCAGTCGGGGAAGGCGATTGGCGAGTTTATCTGCGGGAGAATGTCCTCGGCGGGCGCATCTCTAACAAGGCCGGATTCGGGTTTTGCTCACGAAGAAACCGAGATCGTCTGGGCTGCTCCCCTTTCGTAGGAAGTTCCTGCTATTCGTGTGGATTCGCATGATTAGCGGGACTCTACTACTGTTTTCGAAATAGACGCAGGCTGCCGTCACGGCAGGCTGATGCATTAATCCAGAAAGCGGGTTCGCTTGAAGTATCGGCGGGCTTTTTGATTTCCACCTTGTAGCGCTCGGCGCGGCAGCGTCCGCCCAGTCAAGGAGGAGAATGCCAACCGCGAATGGACGCTAATCAACACGAATTCAGAAAAACGCAACTTCTGGGATTTATTCGCGTCCCTTCGTGTCCATTCGTGGTTGATCACCTTCTTCCCTGCTTCTTGATTTCTAAAAACAAACAACCGCGAATGGACGCGAATGAACACGAATCCAGAAAAACGCAACTTCCGAGATTTATTCGCGTCCCTTCGTGTTCATTCGTGGTTGTATTATCTTCTTCCCCGTGTCTTTTATTCCCCACGAATGAGCGCGACGGAACACGAAATGCTGCTGAAGGAGGAGGTTTTTCAGATTGTCGGAGCGGCGATGGAGGTACTCAACGGCATCGGGTATGGCCTGCACGAGAAGCCGTATGAGAACGCACTGGCGGTGGAGTTCGGATTGCGAAACATTCCGTTTCGACAGCAGCCTTGCTTTGACGTTATCTATAAGGAGGTCAAGGAGTATGTGCCGGATTTGATCGCTTACGAAACGGTTGTGGTGGACACGAAAGTCATGGACAGCATCACATGCTAGGAACGAGGGCAAATGCTGAACTATCTTCGGATCACCGGACTGGCAGTCGGTGTGGTCCTCAATTTCAAGCGCTCGAAGCTCGAATGGGAACGCCTTGTCCTCACGGATATTCCGCCTCTCGCTGTGTCAGTTCGCGGTTTTCGCAAATGAAGGTCCGATACGACGCGCAGCAGCGATGCCAGCTCGACCGATCTAGAAGCTGCGTCCCGACGAGCGGGGAAAAAACCAAGTGCGGCGGACGCGATTTCCAAGGTTGTTTCGGTGTCAGTTACGAAATCGTGACTTCGGCACTGAACTGAGATTGGGGACGCACAGCCGGGCGGGTTCGCTTGAAGTTTCGGCGGGTTTCGCGCAATAGTTGTCTTCATGAAACTTTGTGCTCTTGCGTTCTGTCTTTTGCTCACGGCCTCGTCGCTTCGGGCGGAGGATGGGTTGGTATTGAAACCGGATCAGGCTTTTTATCAGAAGGACGGACTTTTTTTGCGGGTGGTTCTGGTTGAGGATCCGAAGCTTTTCCTCAACGAGTGGATGAAGCCTTCGCAGGCGGATACGCCGGTTGTGAAGACGCGGAATGTTTTTCGCCGGGGCGATGTGGTCATGCCGGCGATCATGTATAATACCAATGGGCTGCGCACGGACGGCACGGCGGACATTTCTTACACATTCGAATTTCGGCGTCCGGATGGCTCGCTCTACGAGGAGATCCTGGACAAGACGGTGGTGAACGGGATTCCGCCGCGCGGGATCGGGCTTTTTCAGGACATGTCGGGACTCCAAATCGAGGAGAACGATCCCTTGGGCGAATATTCCATCAAGGTGACAATTACGGATCATGTGAAGAAAGACACGGTAGAGATTCCGTTCACGTTTGAGGTCAGCGACGAGGCACCGGCGGCGGTGTCGTTGCTCACACCTGAGCGTCAGGCTCCAGCGGCGAATCCGCGCATTGATGCACCGGATGCCGTAACGAACAGTCCGACAAAACCGAGCCGCGTGAGGTCGTTTACAGAGACGAATCAATGACGTGGCGGCGGATTTTTTGAAATGAGACTGCCAGCGCAGGCTAAAACTGCGTAGGATAGCCTGTAGTGGAACAGGTCGCTAATTTTCTTCGGTTCATCCGATTCTCGCACACCATCTTTGCCCTGCCTTTCGCGCTGGCGGCCATGTTCGTTGCGGCGGGTGGGTGGCCCGGGTTGCGAGTCTTCGGCGGCGTGATTGCCGCGATGATTTTTGCGCGAACGGCGGCGATGACGTTTAATCGCGTCGCGGATTGGGAAATCGATAAACGCAATCCGCGCACGGAGGGTCGGCACCGGTTGACGACGCGGAGGTCGGCTATTGCCGGCTGCGTGGCGAGCTCGCTGGGATTTGTGGCAAGCGCGTGGTGGCTCAACGACCTTTGCTTCGTGCTCGCGCCGGTGGCACTGGGCATTGTTTTTTTCTATTCGTTGACGAAGCGGTTTACTCACTTTGCGCAGTTGTTTCTGGGACTGGCTCTGGCGGTCGCGCCGGTAGGCGCTTGGGTTGCGGTGACGGGCTCATTTGACCTGCCGCCGTTGTTATTGGCCGTGGCGGTGTTGCTCTGGGTGACGGGGTTTGACTTGATCTACGCGAGCCAGGATTACGAAGTGGATGTGCGCGAGGGGCTCAAATCGCTCGTCGTTCGACTCGGCGTCGCGAGGTCGTTTCAGTTGGCGGTTGGGTTACACATCGCCGCGTTTTTTGCGTTGATCGCGTTCGGGTTTGCGGCAGGGCTCGGCATGGCCTACTACACCTCGCTCGCGGTTGTCTTGGCGGCGTTGGTCTATGAGCATCTCGAAGCGCGGCGTGGCTCGGTCGCCTCAATCAATCGCGCTTTTTTTGTAGCGAACGCCGCCGTTGGCGTCGCGTTTCTACTCGGGGTCATTCTTGATCGAATCTGAGATGGAATCTGACAAACCGCGCCCTCGCCGCCGACAGTGGCTCCGAATGTTTGGTGCCGTCGTCGCGTTTGTGGTGCTGGCTCTCGGGATCAGCGTTTGGTATTTGCTCACAAATCTGACCGAGCTCGCGCGGTGGGCTGTGCATCGGGCGATTCCGGCAGCGGTCGTCGAAATCGAAAACGTTCATTTCGACGGGGTTTCGAGCCTCGTTGTTGAGAAGTTTGTGCTGCGTGACCGCGCATCAAATGACGAGGTGTTGCGACTCGACCGCGGAGACGTTGTTTTTTCGTTCGATGCGATTTGGCGAAATCAACTCAACGAAATACGGCTCGTCAATCCCATCATTCGCGTCAATCCAGGTATCGGAAACCTTTTTCCTGTCAGCGACAAGAAGGGTGCCGCTGGAAAGCCCTGGTCGTTCTTGCGGATCGTCTGCGACTACGGCGAGATCCGGTATTCGGGCAACACGGAGCACTCGCCTGCAGTCAGTCTGAAGTTCGCGATGGATTGGCGGGACTTTGGCGATCCGGTGGCGGCGGCGACTCCTCTGGAATTGACCATTTGGGACGTGCAGGCAACGGTCGCAGGCACTGCCGAGCCGTTTCTTGTCCTCGATGTCGTGCGTCTCACCGCCTCGCCGGACTCGATCAGCAAACGCTCTACCGTCGATTCCGTGTCCATCAGCAGCGGACGCCTCACTGTCGGGGCAGCGTTGGAAAAAATCTTCTCGGGGCCGCCAGACGCCGACTCCAAAGTGGCTCTGCCCGCTTTGAAAATTGGAAAGCTCGACATCGCAAATGTCGCAGTCCGCCTCGACGATAACCGGCCCGAGATCGCCGACATCACGTTCCGTTTGAATACCACGTTTCAAGACATCCCCATCGCAAACATGGCCGATGCCGTTGGCGATCTTCCGCAATCTGTCGAAGTCAACGACCTCGAAATCATGTCGCCGCATGATCCCTTCGCGAAAGTCCTCACCCTCCGCAGTGTGATCGTAAGGTTTCATCTCGGGGGATTACTCCGCCGAGAGCTCGACGCAGTGGAGATTGACCGACCGACCGTGTATGTCGGCGAGGATCTTTTTTGGTATATGGAAGATATGTCGAAGCGGTTCGGTTCGGCAGATGCCAAGCCCTCCGGCGGGTGGACGATCCGTAAACTCAACGTACAGGCCGGCAGCCTCGTCATCGCGAGCTCGGGGCGCGCGAATTACGGGTTACCTCTAAATTTCCGTGCGACAGCCAGCGATGTGGAACTCGATAATTTGGCCTCATTGCAAATTGAGACCGTCTTTGAAATTCCCGGTGCGAACTACGAATTCGAGAGCTATCAACTTGCGCTCTCGACACGCGATGGCGAACTGCGGTTTGCGTATCCCCCGGAAAAGGGCGAAAAAAACCTCGTCGGAAAAATCTTCATCAATCGAATCGTATGGCGGCAATACGAAGCCTCGAAATCCTGGGTCTCTGCCACGTTCGACGCCAAAGGCATTAACGGCGCGTTCGGCGGGGAGGCCTATGGTGGCTACGTTGGGGGCGGTTTTAGTTTTTTCTTCGACGCCGCCTCGCCATGGATCGGATGGCTCTCCGGAGAAAAAGTCAGCCTGCGGAAATTGACCGATATTATCTCTCCACAAAACTTCCGCATGACCGGCCCCATCGACTTCCGCCTGCAAATGGACGCCTTTGGAAAAAACTTCGAGCGCATCAAAGGCGACTTCAAGGTTCGCGGCGGCGGAAAGATGAAAATCTCAAAACTCGACGATCTCCTTGCGCGCGTCCCCGACACATGGAGCGCGCTGAAATCCAGCAGCACGCGGATCGCGGTGGAGACGTTGCGGGATTTTGATTACACCTCGGCCCGCGGCAACCTCTGGTTTGTTCGCGAGCAGGGCGTCGTCGAGTTGAGGTTGCAAGGACCGCTCGGATCGCGCAACTTCGATCTCGTGCTGCACGCTGACGAATCCAAGGAGGGCCGATGGAAAAGCATTCGATAATGCTTCTCCTGTCCTGCCTGCTGGCCGGATGCACCACGCCGACGGTTAATCTCTCCACGAGCGAACCTATTAAGGTCAACATCGAAATGCGCCTCGATGTCTATCAGCACGCGCAAGCCGGTTCAAAGAAACCCACCACTCCGTCCGTCGTCGCTCTCGACCCCGAGTCCGCGCGCCGCAATCGCATGGCGGACATCCAGCAATTTAAAAACTCCCTCCTCGTCGGCGAGGGCCGCGACGGCCTTCTCGTGCTGATCGAAAAGAACACGCCCGGCGAATACGGTGACTATGTCCGGAAAACGCTCTCCGCAGAAAACGATGACCGAATGGCGTTGATGAAATCCGCCTCCGAGCGCGACAAAGTCTCCCTCCCAGACGTGCAGCGCAAACAGGCGGAACTCTGGCAGAACCGGTCTTTCAAAAACGAGTGGATCGAGGTCGCCAAACCCGAGGGTTCCTGGGTCTGGGTGCAAAAAGAGTGAGTGCCCTGCGCCTGCCTCCGACCCTCTCTGCAAACCGAGGGCTGATTTTCGGCATCGCGACGACCATTGTTTTTCTCAGCGTCGGCTCGTCGTGGCTTCATGGATTGGCAAGCCCTTGGATGGCCGTCGTGTTTCTTGCGTGGCTCGTCATGGCCATTCTCGGCTCGGCCTTCAGCGTTGTGCGCCATGCCGATTTCCTCGCCCATCGGCTTGGCGAACCTTACGGCACGCTCGTGCTCACGCTGAGCGTCACAGGCATGGAAGTCACGATGATCACGTCGATCATGGTCACCGGGCCCGACAATCCCACGCTCGCTCGCGACACCATGTTTGCCGTCGTGATGATTGTTCTCGGAGGCCTTGTCGGCGGCGCGCTTTTGATCGGCGGACTTCGCCACCGCTTGCAGGAGTTCAACATCGAAGGGGCCAACGCGTTTCTCTCGCTCATCGTGCCTCTTTCGGTCCTCGGCCTCGTCATGCCGAACTTCACCACGTCCACACGTGGCGCCACATTTTCGACGCTCGAAGCCTGCGCGGTCGCTGGCGTCTGTGTCGCCGCTTACGGTCTCTTCCTCGCCATCCAAACCATGCGCCATCGCGAGTTTTTTGCTCAAGAGATTCTTCCGCAGGCGGATCACAAATCGGAATCTGCAAAACTCTGGCCCCATGTTGCCCTGCTCCTTGTCAGTCTCGTTCCAGTAGTGCTCCTCGCGGAGCAACTCGCCACAGTTCTTGAGTTCGGCATCCGCGAAATGGCAATGCCCCACGGCGTCGCCGGACTCGTCGTGGCAGGCTTGATCCTCGCACCCGAGGGGCTCGGCGGAATCCTTGCAGCTGCCCGCAATCAGCTCCAGCGCTCCATTAACCTTCTGCTCGGCTCCGCCCTTGCCACGATCTCCCTCACAATTCCCGCCGTGTTGATGGTCGGTGTTCTCACCCATCGCGAGGTCGTGCTCGGCCTCAATCTTGACGATGCCGTCCTGCTCGCTATCATCCTTTCACTTTGTGTAATGACTTTTAGCCGCGGTCGAACGACCATTCTGCAAGGCGCGATCCATCTCCTGATGTTCCTCATTTGGCTCGTTCTCATCGTTGAAGCATGAATTCCCCTCAACAAGATCCCTTTGGCAGAACCATCGACTATTTGAGGATTTCGATTACGGATCGCTGTAACGAAAAATGCCTCTACTGCATGCCCGAGGGTTACAAAGGTTGGGCCTCCAAACCCGATCACATGACCGCCGACGAGATCGTTCGCACGGTTGAAGCCGCAACCCATATGGGGTTTCGCAAATTTCGGATCACGGGCGGCGAACCCCTCCTCCGCCGCGACGTCGTCGAGATCTGTGCACGCATCGGCGCACTGCCAGGCGTGAAGAGTCTCGGCGTCTCGACAAACGCCACGCGTCTTGCGCAAGTGGCTCACGACCTCCAAAAAGCCGGCGTTCGATCGCTCAATATCAGCCTCGATGCACTCGATGCCTCCGTTTACAAACGCATCACCGGAGGCGAACTCGCGACCGCGCTGGACGGCATCGAAGCCGCACGCTCGGCAGGCTTCGAAATTCTCAAAATTAACTGCGTCCTCCTTCGCGGTCTCAACGAGCAGGAATACCTCCCGCTCATCGCGTTTGCCGCAGAACGCCAAATGCCGATCCGCTTCATCGAGCTCATGCCCCTTACCCGAACCGATGTTTTGGACGACAGCAATTTCCTCTCCGTCACCGAACTCAAGACCCGACTCGGCTCGAACCTCCGCCCCCTCCCCGACTACCGCGCCGGCAACGGCCCCGCACGTTACTTCGCCCTCGAACCACCCGGCGCCACCATCGGCTTCATCGGCGCCCTCACCACGTCCGGCTTCTGCGAATCCTGCAATAAAATCCGCCTCACCGCCGACGGAAAACTACGCCCCTGCCTCGGACGACACGGAGAGATCGATCTCCTCGCGTCTCTCCGAACCGGCGGCGATCCGGAAGATTCCCTGCGCGACGCCATCGCCAACAAACCCGAAGACCACGAATTCCTCGAAGCCTACCAACCCGGACGCCCCATGACCGCGATCGGGGGATGATTTTCCAACGATTGTTTCCGGCTTTTGCGGTGAGCCGATATAGCGTGCCGACAACTCCACCCCCCGCGCGCCCGGTGAGACGTTGAGGTTTGATAGGAATCATGGCCGGGACTGCTTGGCGAGAGCCCTGTTGTGCGATTATCGCGGTAGGAAAGTTATTTCCATAGACCGTGAGATCAAGGGAGGAACGCCCTGTTTCGCTGGGACGCGCGTTCCGATTCAGACACTCCTCGACGATATCGAGGCGGGAGACTCCATCAGTAGCGGCACCCCAATATAAATTACATTGCCAAACGTCGCCGCAAGAATCATCGCGCCCTTGGTCGCTGCCGGAATCGGTAGAAAATGAAAGACCATCAGCGCGTCGGAGGGCCGGGACTGTAAGCCTACGACCAATCCCGGCACGCCGGAATGCAGGCATCGTCATTCTGATCCCGGCGGGCCGGGACTCTACCACAGAGCTACTCAGTTTTTAAGAGGAGGCGTTCTCGAATGGTTCTTGCCGATTTCCAAGACTTGATTTCCCGCTCGCGTTGCATTGCGGAAGAACGGTCTGAATGCGTTTCGCTCCAAACGAGAAGCCAAGGTCCGTTTTTGCGTGTGAATTTTCCGCATGTCTTATCGGTGCGGTTGTGGTTGGCCACGCGAACCTGAAGGTCGTCGGTTTGACCGACGTAAAATTTACCATCGGGATTTTGTAGCAGATAGACCCAAAACATGTCAGCGGAAAATGGCTCCTGAGGTAGGACTCGAACCTACGACCAATCGGTTAACAGCCGACCGCTCTACCACTGAGCTACTCAGGAATTATTTTGTCTGCCTCTTTTTGCTCATCGGTTAATCCCGGCGGGCCGGGACTCTACCACTGAGCTACTCAGGAATTATTTTGTCTGCCTCTTTTTGCTCATCGGTTAATCCCGGCGG
>JBBRHN010000060.1:0-9574 GCA_038222685.1 Chthoniobacterales bacterium
AGCCGTCTGCGCCGAGCTGTTCGGCAGGCTGAATCCCATCGCCTCAATCGCCGACGCCATCGTGTTCGCCGTATACATTCCGCCGCACGAGCCCGGCCCCGGAATGGCGCACGACTCGACTTTGTGGAGTTCGTCCGCCGAGATTTTTCCCGCCGCCCGCTGACCGACCGCCTCGAAGACCGAAACCACATCGAGCTTTTTTCCTGCGAGGCATCCCGGCAAAATCGTGCCGCCATAAACAAAAACCGCCGCACGGTTTAATCGCGCGATGGCCAGCATGCAGCCGGGCATATTTTTGTCGCAGCCGCCGATGGCCACGTATCCGTCAAAGCCCTGACAGCCCACAACGGTCTCGATGGAGTCGGCAATCACCTCGCGCGAAACGAGCGAGTATTTCATCCCCTCGGTGCCCATTGAAATCCCGTCGGAAATCGTGATCGTGTTAAAAATTGTCGCCTTCCCGCCAACCGCATTAATGCCCAAGGCCGCCTCGCGGGCGAGTTGGTCGATGTGCATATTGCAGGGCGTCACCATGCTCCACGTTGAGGCGACGGCGATCTGAGGCTTCGCAAAATCCTTCTCTTGGTAGCCAACCGGATACAACATCGCACGGCTTGGAGCGCGGCTCAGTCCGTCGAAGACCGCCGACGAATGGGGACGCATAGAAACACTCGTTTTCTTGTTCATAATCACCTCAAGCTACCAAAGGCTTGCGTGCGGGGCCAAGAAAATCCCTGCCCATCAATGTGAAACGGGCAGTCGGTTGTCCTCGATCGTCTTGATCACGTCGCGCACGTCGGACTCCTCGCCCGACGAAAGCCCGCCTTTCAACGCCGCTCGATACGCCGCCAGCGCCTGATCCGGAAAGCCGCGCTTGGCCCACGCCTGGCCAAGGTAGATCTGCACTCTCGCCCGCGAAATGGTCGAGCCCTCCGAGAGGGCGAGGAGCTTTTCCAACGACGCGATTTCCGATGTGGGATCGTTGGTCGCACGTGATGTCCGCGCGTGCAGCATGAGGATGCCCGCATCGCGAGGAACCCGCTCAACCAACTCGCTGGCAACGGCATGTGCCCGGTCCGGCACGCGCGTTTCCAGCAGACTCAAGGCCAACAGATAACCTGCGTGCAGGGACCGCGGGTCGAGCTTCAAAGCCTTTTCGGCATCAGCCCGCGCCCGCTCCCAACGCCCTTGCGAGGCCGCCAACGACGCCGCGCAGGTTAGCACCCGCGGATCTTCCGGGGCGCGTTCCACGGCCGCGCTCATTAACGAGCGGGCTTCGACCTTCAAGCCCGCCTCATGGTAATTGAGTGCCGTCCGCGCGAGCACGTAGCCGTGCTGATCGAGGTCGAACCCCGCGACAATCTCAGCATCTGGACGCGGAGAAAAAATCGGCCCGTCACCGTTAAGGAACAGAAGCCCGCCGTTGTCCACGAACGCGAGACGCCAGTCTGGCGAGGCCAGCAAATGCTCGATGAGCGGACGCGCCTCGGCGACGGTGCCACCAATCAAGACGCCCGAAGCCGGATTCTCGCGATCCTCCGCACGCCAGCGCACCGGTGAGCCCATCATCGCCGCTCGATCCTTCAACGTCCGACCGCCCAACAAGTCCGGAGCCAACGCGGCAACGTCAAACGTCGCCGACGGGTTCACAAAAACACGCCCGCCGTTTGTTTTCGCCAACGCAATGAGATCGACCGGGGCGAACAAACGTGCGTCGCGCGCATTGTTCTTCCACCCGGCGATTCCCTCCCAGGCTCCCATACCAAAAACCGCCGCGGCCATGACCCAGCAGAAAATCGCGCCTGGCCGGCCCAACTTCAACCGAGCCGCCGCCCGGCGAATCAACAAAAAGCCGCCCGCGAGCACCGAGAACCAAATGCCAAACACCATCGCGCTCCGCACCGCCGTCGCCCCGACCCACCCGCTCACCCCCCAGCCAAGCGCAACCAGGCGATCTCCCCATGACGCACTAACGAGTCCGGCCCACGCTGCCGCCCCCTGACCCGCCGCTTGCAGCGTGGCCTGCGGCGCGAACCATGCACCCGAACTTGCGATGAGTGCAGCGACAAGCGCGACAATAAGGAGGGTGCGTGTTCTCAAGATGAAATGGAAAATTGCGGTGCGGCGAATTTCGACTATCGTTGAAGTCCTATGTTTCGTGCAACCGTATTGATTCTTACTATGTTCACCTTTTTAGGATTCGGAAAAAAACTCGCGGCCCTCGAAGTCGGCGCACCCGCGCCACAAATCGCCGCCACTGACGAAAACGGAAAGTCCGTTGCCTTCGCGAATGTTTACGCCAAAGGCATCACGCTCGTCTATTTTTACCCGAAAGCCGAAACCCCCGGTTGCACCGCCCAAGCGTGCTCCCTCCGCGATGCGTTTGCCGCCCTCAGCGGTGAAAAACTTCAAGTCCTAGGAGTCAGCCGCGATTCTGTTGAAGCGCAGAAAAAGTTTCAGGAAAAATACAAACTCCCCTTCACCCTCATCGCCGATCAGGACGGAAAAGTCGCCGAGGCCTTCGGCGTTCCCGGCATGATGGGCCTCCCCGTCAGCAGCCGCCAATCCTTCCTCATCAAAGACGGAAAAATCGCCTGGGTCGCAAAAAAAGCCAAAACCGGCGACCACGCCGCCGAAGTGCAAGCCGCCATCGACGTGCTTGAGTAGATCAAACAAAATTCCGGGATGAGGGATGATGGTTGAGAGTTGGTGGGCTGAAAATGAGCGGCTCGCGTTGAACCCAAGGGATCTTCACTGTTTTCAGTGGGCGGCAGAATTTTGAGATTATTGCTAAATCGCCCTGGAGCCAATCGAAGCAGTCAAACCTTGGACGTTGACATTTTTGGCCGCCTGATCTCGCCGCGCGACGTCTGCCCCAGCCGATCTCAAACGTTTTTGGACTTCGGCCCCTGAGTTCGGCTCCGCGCCCCGCAAACCATCATGCCTATTGCACTCAACACAATCAGCGTGTGAAAGACAAATTCCTGCGTCTGCATAAACGCCCCCTCACTCGCGACCCTCGACGCCGGATCGTGCAGCGAAGCCATCCCGCCGTGCTCGCGAAGTCCCCCGGCGAGCATCGCGGCGGCATACGCCGTGCCCATTGCCGAACCCAGAAACGCCATGAAGTAAAGCAACCCCGCCGCCGCACCGCTTTTTTCCTTCGGCACAGAATCCAGCGTGATCCCGCTGTTTGGTGAAATAAAAAGCCCGCTGCCGAGACCCAGCAGTGCCATGCCGACAGCAACTTGCATCACCAAGCTTCGCTGGTCTCCTTGCGATGTTCCGAGGAAACTCAAAATCAAAAACGCCACTCCGCTGCTGGCAAATCCCGCAAACGTGAGATATCGGCCTCCGATTTTGTCCGCGGCACGACCCGACAGCGGCCCGGCCACCGCGAACATCACCGCAAAGGGTAACATCATGAGTCCGCTCGCAATCGGCGAAAACCCCAATACCGTTTGCGTGTAAAACGGGATCATAAATGCACACGCCGTAAAGCTCGCATTACTCAGCCAACGCGTGATTAAACCCATTGTGAAATCCCCAATCTTAAAGAGTCTGAGATCAAGCAGCGGATATCTCGTTCGCCGCTCCACCCAGACAAAGGCCGCCACCCCGGCAACCCCCGCGGCCAACAGCGCGAGCAACGGCAACGTCACGCCCCCCCTCTCCGACATGCGATCGAGGCTCACCATTATAAACGCCAAAGCCGCGACTGACAGCACGGCACCGAAGAGATCAAACGGCACTTTCTCAGGTTTCACGCGCCGGATTTTTTCCTCCACCAGCACATAGATTCCGAGCCCCATCGCCATCAGTCCAATCGGCACGTTCACCAGAAAAATCGACCGCCATCCGAACCACTCGATCAAAAAACCACCCAACGTATAGCCTAGTCCAAAGCCCAACGAGAAAGTCGTCCCATTCAGCCCCATTGCCAACGAATGTTGTTTGAGAGGGAACACACCCAGCGCGATGACGTTGCTATTGGCCAACAAGGCTGCCGCTCCCACGGCTTGCACGATGCGCATCGCGATCAATACTTCCAAATTCGGCGCCAGCCCGCATCCCAACGAACTCACCGTGAAAATGCCGAAGCCGATCAGGAAAACTTTTTTGAGACCGAACGCGTCCGCCATCCGCCCCGCCATCGGCAACATGACCGCCGTCGCCGTGAAGTAGGCCGCAATCGTCCACTGTGCCGCCGCCAAATCCGCCCCCATTTCCCGCGAAATCGTCGGCAGCGCCAAATTCACAATCGTCGAATCTACCCCGACCAACATGAAGCTGCACTGCACCACCGCAAGCACCCACCATTTATACGACGGCCTCTCAGAGAACTTCGTCAATGTCTGCACACCCCTTTCTTCTTCCCGGCCTGCAGAAAGCGCAATGGAAAACCCCGTCGCGTCAGACTAAAAAAGGAGCGAGGCCGGGCTCTCAAGGCTCTTGCGGAACGTGGCCAGAAATTCCGCGCCAGCGGCTCCGTCAACAACGCGGTGATCGCCACTGAGAGAAACAGTCATGCGTTGGCCGACGACCACTTGATCCTGCGCGTTGACGACCGGTTTTTTCACGATAGCACCGACGGCGAGAATGGCGGCTTGCGGGGGATTGATGATGGCGTAGAAACTTTCTATGCCGTAGGCGCCGAGGTTCGAGACGGTTATCGTGCCGCCTTGGTATTCTTCGGGTTTGAGTTTTTTTGCGCGGGCACGGACCGCCAGATCTTTCACCGCTGCGCTGATTTCGCGGAGGCTGAGCTTTTGCGCGTCGCGGATCACCGGCGTAATCAGCCCGTCGTCGACAGAAATAGCGACCGAGAGTTGGACGGACGCAAACTCGACGATGGCATCCCCGGCGAATGCGGAATTGACGGCCGGATGCGCCGCGGCTGCGCGAGCGGTCGCGAGGAGCACAAAGTCGTTGACGGTGACTTTCGGAGTTCCGGTGGCTTCTGCGGCGGCGTTGATGTCTTTGCGAAGACGAACGAGAGGCTCGGCGTCGATTTCGAGCGAGAGGTAGAAGTGGGGGATCTGCGTTTTGCTGGCGAGGAGGCGCTCGGCGATGGTGCGGCGCATCCCGGAGAGCGGTGTGCGTTTGTCGGAAGCGGTCGAAATAACGGGGATCGCCGGAGCGGTAGCCCGGGAGACGGCAGGCGCGGGTTGTACGCTCGCGGCTCCCTTTTCAGGCACGTCGGCGGCGACAATGCGTCCGCCAGGGCCGGTTCCGGCAACCGACACAAGATCGACTCCGCGTTCGGCTGCAATTTTTTTTGCCAGAGGCGACGCCTTGACGCGCGCACCATCCGCGACAACGGCACGGGGCTTGGGAGTGGTCGGCGATAGGGCACTCGCTGCAGGCGCAGCCGACGCGGGAGCCGGGACCTCTTTTTTCGCAGCGGGTTTGGCAGGGGCCTTTGCGGTGCCACCGTCGAGGGCGGCGATTTTTTCTCCAACTTTGACGACTCCACCTTCGGGGACGACGATCTCGGAGAGCACGCCATCGTCGAAGGCTTCCATTTCCATCGTCGCCTTGTCGGTCTCGACTTCGGCAATCACGTCACCAACTGCAATTTTGTCGCCCACTTTTTTGAGCCACTTCACAAGAGTGCCTTCGAGCATCGTGTCGCTCAGTTTCGGCATGGTAATATCAGGCATAGGTCAGGTAGTGGCTGTTTAGCTTAGCAGATGTCGAGGACTTTTTGGATGACGCGTTCCGGCGTGGGGAGCTGAATGCGCTCGAGAGCTGGCGAGTAGATCGCCGGTGCGTCAAGGGAGTTAACGCGCTGCACAGGGGCGTCGAGTTCGTCGAAAATTTTCTCCTGAATCGTGGCCGCAATTTGGGCGGAAACGCCGCAGAAAGGTTTGTTCTCATCGACGAGAACCGCGCGGTGGGTTTTTGCGACAGAGCGCAGAATGGCCTCCTCATCCAGCGGCCGAATCGAGCGGAGATCAAGCACCTCTGCGTAAATCCCGTGCTCTGCTTCCAAAATCTCGGCGGCTTTGAGTGCGGTGAGGACGGCTCGTCCGTGGGCGATGAGCGTTACGTCTTTACCTTCGCGTTTGATATCAGCGACACCGAGCGGGATAACGTATTCTTCTTCCGGCACTTCCCAGGATTCGCCGTATAGCAACGTGTTTTCCATCACGCAGACGGGGTCATTGTCGCGGATCGCCATTTTCATCAGGCCCTTGGCATCATAGGCCGTGGCGGGGCAAACGACTTTGAGCCCCGGCGTGTTCGCGATGAAATTTTCAGGAGTGTGCGAGTGCGTGGCGCCGACGTTCGTGCCGCCATTGGCCGGACCGCGAATGACGATCGGGCAATTCAACAAACCCCCGCTCATGTAGCGGCACTGCCCGGCATTATTAATGATCTGATCCCATGCGACATAAGCGAAACTCCAGAACATCAGCTCCATCACAGGCCGGATACCGAGCATCGACGCTCCGATTCCCATTCCAATAAAACCCGCCTCGCTAATCGGCGCATCGACAACACGCTTGTCGCCGAATCGCTCCCAGAGCCCCTCGGTCACTTTATACGCGCCGTTATACTGGGCGACTTCCTCGCCGATGATGACGACATTTTCGTCACGGAGGATTTCCTCAGCGAGCGCTTCGTTGATTGCTTTGCGGTAGGTGGTCAGCATGGAAAAATTCGAAATGGTAAATGTGGATTCTGGAATGGAAAAGTCCCGCTGAGCGGCTGTCGGGCGGACGCGCCCCACTTCATACTTTTTCCCTTATACTTCATACGTTCCTTCACTCGCCGAAGAAGTGGCGTCCGGTCTGGCCGGCATCGGTTTTATTGTCAACTTCCCAGTAAACGTCTTCAAAGATGGATTGCGGAAGCGGTTGCTCGCTATCGATGGCAAACTGCCCTGCGGCAGCGGCTTCTTCTTTGACCTCGGCGTCAAGTTGGTCGGCGGCCTCCGCGGTGAGAACGCCTTCCGCAATGAGCAAGTCCTGCCAGAGGCGGAGTGGGTCGTGGTCTGTCTTGTAGCGTTCGATCTCGTCGGCACTCCGGTATTTTTTTGCATTCGCGTCGGCGACGGAGTGCCCATAATAGCGGTAGGTATCAACTTCGAGAACCGTGGGCAGCGATTCGTCATGGGCTCGACGGATAGCGTTCCAGGTTTTTGCGCGCACTTCGTAGAGATCCTCTCCATTGGCGATGTCCCACGCGATGCCGTAACCCTCCGCGCGCTCGGCAAGGCTGTTTTTCACAGCCGAAGAGCGCTCAAGGCTCGTTCCCATCGAATACTGGTTGTTCTCGATAATGTAGATGACCGGAAGTTTCCACAGAGCGGCGAGATTAAGCGATTCGTGGTAAACACCTTGGTTGACCGCGCCGTCGCCCAAAAAACACATGCAGCAACCCTTAAGGCCCTTGTATTTGAGCGCGTAGGCTAGACCGAGACCAAGAGGAGTCTGCCCGGCGACGATCCCGTGTCCGCCCCAGTAATTCTTGTCGGGAGCAAAAAAGTGCATAGAGCCGCCCTTACCCTTCGAGCATCCTGTCGCCTTGCCGAAAAGTTCCGCCATGCATTCGTTCATCCCCATGCCAACGGCCAGTGCATGGCCGTGATCGCGATACGCCGTGATCACGTGATCGTTTTTCCCCATCAACGAAACAGTCCCGACCGCCACCGCTTCCTGGCCAATGTAGAGGTGCAAAAACCCACCCATCGAGCCGCCTGCTTGATAGTATTTTAAGGCTGTTTGCTCGAACCTCCGAATCCGGAACATCTCGCGCAAAAACCGGATTTTTTCTTTTTTGGTCAGCTTTGCGTTGATTGCGGCTTTGGCGAAATCCGCCGCTTCAACAACAGGCTTTTCTTGGGTTGCAGTCATGAGTCGTTTTTAAAAATTATTCCCTTTCGCAGCCCCAGCTCCTGCCGAGGGCTCGTAAGCCTATCACAATCTTGCAGAACATTCGCTGTGGCAATTCGGAAATCTCGCCG
Organism: Chthoniobacterales bacterium; assembly: GCA_038222685.1. Classification (GTDB taxonomy): domain Bacteria; phylum Verrucomicrobiota; class Verrucomicrobiia; order Chthoniobacterales; family Terrimicrobiaceae; genus JBBRHN01. The sequence continues at coordinate 7,973 of JBBRHN010000060.1, forward strand.
CTTGCGAATATTTCCGCCTGCACCGGGCTGGCACGCGGATTGCTCTTCCACCAGCGCTCGTGAAGAAAGTTCTTTTTATCCAACACGGAGACACCGACAAGCCAGGTCTCCTCGGTGCTGCCCTCGCGACCCGAAATGTCGGGCTGGAGATTCGGCACCCGTATGCCGGCGATTCGTTGCCCGAACATCTCAACGGATTCGACGGACTTGCGGTCGGCGGCGGAGGCCAAAGTGCCTACGAGCACGACAAATACCCCTACCTCGCCCGCGAATGCGATCTCGTCCGCGAAGCCACTCACGCTGAAAAACCAGTGCTCGGCCTGTGTCTCGGAGCACAACTCATGGCTCTTGCCTTGGGTGCACCCGTCCGTCGAAGCGATCGCCACGAGATAGGATTCTTCCCTGTCACCCTTGATCCCATCGCACGCTATGACCCTCTCTGGTGCGACCTCCCCACGGATTTTGTTACGACTCACTGGCACGGAGACATTTTTGACCTTCCCACCGCCGGCATGCGCCTCGGCTCCTCCGCCCTGACGCAAAATCAACTTTTTCGCTACGGACGCGGGCTTTACGGACTCCAGTTCCATCTCGAAATGACCCCCGAAATTTTCGAGGAAATGATCGCCGATTCCCGCGACGACCTCACCGCCTCAGGAGCTGATCCCGATTATCTGCGCGCCGAAGCCTGGCGCATCCTCCCGCCCCTGCGCGAAACCGCCGAGACGGTATTCTCCCGCTGGGCGACCATGCTTTGAGCTCCGGTTAGCCGATCTCGATCATCTGGTGGCAAGCAAAGGGCGGAACCTTCAGCTTCAAGATTCCGTCCTCTTGCCGAAACTTCAAATCCCCACCTCCGGGAACCACCTTCACACGCGCCACCGGGCTAGCCAACCGCAGCGAGACCTCGATGTCGTGCAACTCCGGCAAATCCTCAATCACCTCCACGTTCCGACCGCCCGACGCATTCCCGCCCGAGAGCTGCATTACCCCGCCCCGGCTTACCGTCGGCGCGTAGAGAAGATGCAATACATGACGCCTCTCCGCCGCCTGCACGGTCAGCGAAACGCGTGCCGTTGAAGGCAGGTTCGTCTCCAGCGAAATCTCGTCGCGCAAAAACGCCCGCACTGCCCGCACGATAAACTCCCGATAAGCCACCGCCCCATAAGAGCGGTAATGACGAAAAACCGGATGAGCAAAATAAAGGATCGCCCCGCTCCTCACCGCGCCGTCGAACCCAGAAGCCTCCAGTTTATTTGGAGTGTGCTGGTGGCTGCAAAAATGCTCCCAATTGCGGTTAAAATACGGATCGAAGATCCGCGCCAGCGAGGTCGCCGTCGTGGCACGGATCCGGTGAGATCTCTCATACATGACCTGCGGCATTGTCGCAAACGGCGCGCACAACTCGTCATTCGGCAAAACAAAGTCGTGCCCCCGGTTGGGCTCGTCATTCGGCGGAAAGAACGGACTCAGCCCGAGATACTCCACCCCAAAATCAAAGGCAAACTCCGCGCGATCCTTCCACAACCCGCTTTCCCCAGACAGGACAAGCTTGCCGCCCTGTTCCAAATACGCATCGAGCTTTTCCTTCAATCCCGCATC
>JBBRHN010000061.1:0-9467 GCA_038222685.1 Chthoniobacterales bacterium
CTTCAAGACTTCACCCACGCAACCAAGGATCTTGGCCACCTCGATGGCGACATCCAATCCGTTCTCGCTCTCGCGGAAAAAGAAGGCGTTAAGCTCTCGTTGAAAGAGCTCAAAGCGCACGTCATCGCCTCGGCTTAGTCATCGCACGAGCGGCCTCGCGCACCGCGCGAAAGCATCATGAGTGTGGATACTCTCTTCGTTGCAAATCTCGATAGAGAAGCCATTCACACTCTCGGTGCGCCCGAGAGCGAGGAACGCGTCGCGAGCCACATCTTCGACGAACGCGGGATTTTCAAACGCCCTCATTGTCACGGCGCGTTCGTCCGCACGCTTGAGCAACGGCATCACCGGCGCACTGCCACATGCCACAAGCGTCCGCGCCACTGCGCCCGGCGCTGCAACGAAAGGGAGCGGATTGCCCCGCTGGGCGGCCCACTCCAGCCTCGCTGAGATCCATCCCCGCTGACTATGCGCACCGTAGTCGCTGATCTCCCGGCTGCATGGGCAGAGCGTGGTCACGGGAACGCGCAGCGAATAACCGAAGGTTCCCTCGCCACCGTCCCATCGCGCGTGAAACGAACTCCCGATGGCTTGCCAACTTTTTTTCTCCGTCTCGGGTGTCCGGCACTCCATAAACCACTGAAACGCAATGTCCACTTCCGCCGCCTGTGATGATTGCGACTCTCTCAGTGCCTCAAGCAAGCCCGGCAGAGAGGCCGGCACCACTGGCTCGCGGCGATCCTGAAAAAACTCCACAATGCGGCTCATGTGTATGCCGCGCCTTGCCGCATCCAACGAAAATCCGGCCTTCACGGTGCAGGGAAGCACGAACGTCTTTCTCGTCTCGGCCTCCCAACCCCCCACCTCCAGTGGAACCTGAAATCCACGAATCCCCACGCCGGAGAGCGCAAGCCCACGAGCATCGAACGACGATTGAGGATCCCCTTCAACTAACATAACTTCATATTCAGACGCTTCTCGCAAAGCTCCTCAAAACACATTTCCGAAAAATCATGCATCAAGTTTTTCTTAAATCGGAAACCATCGTAACAAAATTGAGAGAAACAGAGTGCTAATGAAACATGTGAGGAGCTGTCTGCCCGTAACCTCGCCTGCCGCACGCCAACCCAACTCACGACGTATCGTCCAAACAGTGACGAGACAGGCTGTGAGCGTCGCGGCCAGATAGACCAATACGAAGACTTGCGAGCCCGAAAGCATTGCAAGAAGGGCTCCGTCGTCCGCATTGAGCACCAATAGGCCATCCTTCCTCATAATACTGAATACCACCGCCGGCAGAACCTCCGGCGGCAGATGAAAAATGGCTAGCGATGGCCCCAGAGAAGAAGCGAGAGCGTTGAGAAGACCGGTGAACTGCAGTGCCGCAGCAACGAGACACATGAGTAAAAAAATCGGCATTGCTTGGAAAAGGAACATACGGATAACCGCGAAGAGCCTGTGTGAAACAGCGCGCCATGCCGGCCATTGCAAAAAGGCACGTTCCGGCAGGGCAACAGATGACGCCTTCGCCAGCGCGCCATGCCAGACACGCGTGTGCAAGGCCCCGACCACAAAAAGCACGACGAGGAACGGCACGAAAAGCCACGGCTGACCGGCTGAGCCAAAAACCGAAATCGATGCCCCGATCTGATAACTGCACGCGGAGCCAAACGAAATCAGCGACACACACGACTTTCGCGTGCATGAGCTGCAAGAGCGAGTCTGCATCACCGCGACGACATTGCAGCCAAACCCCGTCAGCACGGGAATGAGATCACGCCCGCTCAGTCCAATTTGACGAAGCCATGGGTCGAGTGCTGCGCAGATGCGATCTTTCAGCCCCGTCTCCTCGGTGATAGCCGTTCCGATGCTTATGAGGACGACCACGGGAAACGCCCATAGAAACGAATACCATCCGAGTGTGAGCACCCCATAACTACCGGCGAGGAGGGCGACGACCAAAGGAGGAAGATTCTCCATACTGCTCACCAATGGCTGTATCAACAAGGCATCCGTCGGAATCTGCAAAGCCGCTGAGATCTTAAATGCGAGCATCACGGGCACGGCGAAAATGAGAATCACACTAAAAAGAGCCAGCCACGGGCCGAGCCAACGATTTTCGAACAGAGTCGCGTCGGGTCGCGTTTCGACAAGAGACGGAAGCGATCGGGATAGTGATCTGCTTTCAATGGGCCGTGCGGACGCCACAGCCGACGAGACCTCACCCTTCGCCACGTCGTCGATGCAGCGCGCATTGACGACGGCGTAAGAAATTCCCAGCGACTGTGCATACGCCGCAACTGTTTGGCGGAGACCGCTCACGGCGCGATCTGCAAAAGTGACAACCAGTGCCACGGCTTTGTTGCCGACTTCCACTGTCCGCAGCAAGTGTTGGAGTTCACTGACGAAGTGTGTGCCCCTCACAACGAGGACAACACGCTCGTTGGACTGCAAAGTGCCCAGCGCTTCTCTTGTCGTGACCGAGTCGCCTTGCAAGCGAATACCCGGACTATCAATCAGCTCGCAACCGCAGACCTTCGAGTAACACCGCCGGCACACGACCGTCGATCCGCGAAAGTTCGCCTCGTCCGAAAATCCCCCTGTGAGCCCGTGGAAAAGTGCAGATTTTCCAGCGGACTCAAGGCCAACAAGAATAGTTGAAGGATGAAACGTCATTTTAAAAACCGCCCCTAGCAAATGCACTCCTGCCCGCAACAGGAGAGGTCCGCGAGCCTCATTTGGCTATTTTCATAATACGAGATGATATCGGGTGAAACGGGGATACCGGTTCTTGAGGCGAGGGTCTCGGCGATGATGGCAAAGCGTTGGCGAAACTTATAAATGTAACAAAAGATATGGTGGTCGTGTCGAACGAGCGGCCCCGCCAGAAAGAGACCTGGCGTGAGAGATGATTCGTCTGTCGCTGTAAGAAGGATTTGTCCATCGTCACGATAGTCAAACAGGTGCTCAACGGGCCCGATCCCACCTGCAAACCCGGTGGCCAGAATCGACTGGTAATTTGAGCGAAATGTAGCTTGTCTCTGCGTTTCGACAACATGGCTCCCGCCTTCCATAGTCACCCGAGTGACGTGGCACTGGTGGTGGATTTGAATAGAGTCGCTCGTCGCGCGAATGAGGCTTAGCCTTCCCCGCGTAAACGGCGAGAGCGAACGGCTGGGATCTTGATCTGCAATCGGGAGTTCCTTTTCGCGATTCAGCAACACCGCAACTTTTCCCAAACGAGCCAATTGGATAGCGGCGTCGGCACCACTTTCAAAAGCACCGATCACAATGCGCTCGGCCCCCTCAAGTGCGGAATAGGAGGCGATCAACGAACTGTGCTGACAAAGTTCGCTCCCTGGAAAACCGGCCATTTTGGGGAACTGAAATTCCCCGGCTGCCCAGATCACGAAACGTGGCTGGAACGTGTGCGTGGCTGTCTTTACCGCAAATCGACCGCCGGGTTTCGCTGTAACGCTGACGACTTCACAAGGCGGCAATACATCCACCCCGGCAGAAAGAGCCAGAGCCTTTAGATAGCGCGCATACTCGCGGCCGGTCGGGTGCTCTACTCCCAGGAAATTTGCAACCGACGTATTTGCCACGACTGAATTCAGGTCAAGGATGCCAAATGGGGTCGAATTGAAAGACGGCGTGATCAGGCGCATCTCGCGCGGCCAGCGCTCGAAAGAGGCTCCAATACCATGCCTATCAAGGACGGCGACACCTCGAACCGAAAAGTCAATTAACGCCACCGCGACTCCAATGCCAGCTGCGCCTGCCCCGACGATAATGATCTCGGGCTCCGTCATGCCAGACTCCCCCCCACTGCCGGTTCAAGCACGCGGCGGAGTTGATCGGCCAGTGCGACAGCATTGAGTTTGACGCCGATGAGGACGGCGCAACTCGGCACGATGGGAGTCTGCTGCAGCTTCATCAAAGCCGTCCCCGTTTGTGAGGCATCGACTCGCTGGAACGTGAACCAATCGTTGTGGGCATCGGTCAATTGCACCAAACCTTTGACCCGCAAAACGCTTGAGGGCAAACCGTGCAGCCACTCTTGGAGCATCGTCGAGGAAATGGGAGTCGGCAGGTCGAGCTGCACGCCGACAAAGGCATGCGAAAGAGAGTGCCTCTCATTGTCATGACTATGCGCGTCGCCATGAGCGTGCTCGTGGTGCTCAGCAGGGTGCTGGGGATTTTTGGCGGATTTCTCAAAAAGGTCAGCGAGAGCATTGAGTTCGACTGCCTCGGCTCGGGGGTTAAAGAATTTGATGTCGGCGCGCACTTCGGCGATTCGCTCGGGTGTTTCGGAATCGAGGCGGGTGAAAAAAAGGTGGCTTGAGGTCTCGACTTGGAGGTGCTCGAGCTCATTGTGCCAATGGCGTTTCTGCCAGCGTTTTGTGTCCACGACCGTGACTTGCAAAAGGGGTGCGTAGCGTTCGCGCAAGCGGGGATTGACGAGCAAGTGTTCGATGAGGGCGGTGGGGTCGGTCGTGCCGTTTGCCTCGATCAAGACCACACGATTGTCCGCCTCGGGGACTTCCACCAGTGTCACCATGAGCTCCATTACAGAGTCGCAACAAACACAGTTGCCATTGATGGGAGCGACCGTTCGCCCGGGGGCATTGAGAGAGGCTGCGTCCACGCGGGCATTTTGGTAGTCGTTAATGATGACGAACGGGGCGAGTCCTCGCGACTCCAGAGCGGGGAGCAAGTCGCGCAAGAGCGTGGTTTTGCCCGCTCCGAGAAATCCGACAACGATGACGAGAGGTGCTGTTTTCATAACTGAGTCGGGTTGGGTGCGTTGCCATACACGGCGACAGGATCAAAAACTTTGCCGTCTTCGACAAAGACCAGAGCACTGCCAGCCTCGGTGCGAAGAGGGACACTGCGGTAAAAGCAACTACGGTAGCCCACATGGCAACTCGCGCCGGCTCCTCCCGCCCGCACGCGCAGCCAAACACAATCCTGATCATCGTCGATGCGCATCTCTTCGACATACTGCACAAGACCGCTTGTCGCGCCTTTGTGCCAGAGTTGCTTGCGACTGCGGCTCCAATAGTGTGCCTCGCCAGTTGAGATCGTGTGACGAAGCGCCTCCTCATTCATGTAAGCGTGCATGAGCACCTCGCCGGTCGTGATGTCCGTTGTGACGACGGGAATGACTCCGTTGACATCAAATTTCGGGGCGAGTTGCGTGCCCTCTTCGACTTGCTCGACGGTCGATCGCGGGTGGAATGAGATCATCATAAAAGTGCTTTTTGGACGGCTTGAATAACCGCGCGCCAATCGCCAGGGCTGGGCTGGCGGAAAAGTCGTGCTGCCGGATACCATGGTGTTGTTTCCCGCCCAAGACCCCAGCGCCAGTCGGGTGTATGCGGCAGAAGAACCCATGTCGGGATACCGCAAGAGGCCGACAAATGCGCCACCGCAGTATCCGCAGAAATCACCAAATCCAGACTTCGGACAGCGGTGGCAGTATCGTAAAAGTTCGTGAAGTGAATGGTATCGCCAAGCCCTTGCTCATGCCAAACGAGCAGTGATTTGCCTTCGAGGGATTGGCCTTCCCAAGGCGCTGAGCCGTTGCGCGGCGGGAGGTGGTCGGGGGTGAAGGCGAGCCTTGCCTCATAGAGCGGCCAAGCTTCGGCATAGCGTCCGTGCAAGAGAAGATTGTGGGCATGGTTCAACGCAAGGCCGGCGGATTGAGGTTCCATGGACAGCGCCGCATCCGACGCAGCCAAAGCCTGCTCGTGCTCGCCGAGATGCGCTAGCACGCACGCACTTTGGTTGAGGTAGTCGGCATCCTCTGGAGCAATCGCCAGTGCCCACTCAATGGCTTGTCGGGCTTTTTCCAAGTGGCCAAGTTCCTCATGGACGATGGAGACATAGTAAGCGGCATCCGGATTGGTCTCCGGCGCAGCGAGGGAAAAATGCTCCAGACTCTCGTGCAAATGGCCGAGCGCCTTTTCAGCAAGGCCGCAAAGAAACCGCACGTCCGTCGAGCGCGGCGCGGATTTGAGAGCGGCTTCGAGAATCCCGCGAGCCAAGTGCGGCTTTTCGATTTGCAAAGACAAGCGGGCGAGCTGGCACCGCGTCGCGGCATCGAGGGTGCGGGATTCTGCCAGCGAGATGAGCTCGGACTCGGCTTCGAGTTCGAGCCCGCCCGACACCAGGTCGGCGATGTGTCTCACCGGATCTCGCTCCGGACGTCTGCTGGGTGCGGCGGGGTGGTTCATGCGGGCTCGGGGTCGTCGAGGCGGAGTTTGTTGCGGAGATCGAGCAGGCAGTCTTTCCAGAATGTGCGGGGCATGGGCTCGTAGCGGACGACATCGCTGTTGACTGCGGTCGTGTAGAAGACATTGCTGGGCTCGGCGAGGAGCTCGAGGTAGAGCGTTTCCCGCAGATATCGGAGAATCTCGTCGGGGCAATCGAGGTGCGGATTCGGCGAGAGTCCGTCCGCCTCGGCCACCAACGCCGCAATCACGGCCTTCAAATCCGCCGCGCCGAGCAGGCGGTCCATTTTTTGGGCCGCATCAATGTGCGGAACGATGAGCGCTTGCAGGCGCTTGACGACGCGACGCATTTCGCCGGGCCTCTGCTCGACCTGAATCTCCGGAGGTGGTGCCGCGGGATGAACGAGATCGAAGGAGGCCGCCGAGCTACGAACTTTCACAAGAGGATTCGGGTTGACTGCGTTCGCATGCGGCGATTTGAGAGGAGACCTCGCGCCACCGGTCAAGGAGGTTATCGGCATCAATCGGCAAATACACATGTTTGGAGAGCAAGGTCTCGATTTCCCGCAACTCGCGACGCAACTTGCTGGAGATCGCCTTTTCTGCCGGTCGCTTCCCGACATGCAGCAAGCGGGTCTGAACCTTCGGAATCATCGTGCGTAATTCCACCTCAAAGACGCCGTAGCAAGCAGAGCACCCCAGTCGAAACGTCTTCGCTAAGTCTTTCTCAGAAAATCCGCACACGTGGCAGCAGGACTCAATCATGACATCCCGGGCAGCAGGTTGAATCCGGAGCGGCGGCCACCGTCGTCGGACCGGAGCGGACGCGCATGAAGCCGAAGCCGCCGCTCATCACACGTCGCACCGTGCGCCCGCTCTCGGGATCGCGCGTGAGAGCTTGATCTCTCATGCTCTGCTTTTGCTCGAAGCGAATCACGGGCTCGTCGAGAGTCTCATAGACATAAGTCGGCATTAGGCCTCTTGGATGGAGCGTTCAAACCACTTGACGACTTGGTAGCGATAAGCCTCTCCATAGCATCGAATAAAATCGCTCGTGCTGGAGTCTGTGGGATTTTTCAATGCGGCCACGCGCTCTGCGGCATATTCGGGCGTCAATGCGATACCGCACCGAATGGTGAGGGCGTCGCGCCACTCATTATATGTTCCAAAATAAAAGTCACTCATGCGGGAGTTTCTTCTTGAGCTTGAGTCAGCCAGTCGGGGAAGGGGTCGCGGAATTTAGCCCATTTTTCGGGGCCCATCGCGAGTTCGCGGTCGTCGAGGAGGCATTTGCGAAGCTCTTCGAGCATTTTTTCCTTATCCAAGTCCTGGCCGATATAGACAAGCATCTGCCGACGGTCGCCATAAGGCTCTTGCCAATCTTTCATGATGGAAAGCCAGGTCTCATCGTCATCGGGCCAGCCGGATTTTGGGGCGGCGGCCCACCAGTAGCCGGTCGGGCGGTATTCCGCACTGCCACCGGCTTGGGACCAGAGGCCGATCATGTCATTGCGGGTGGCGAGCCAGAAGTAACCTTTGGAGCGGAGCAGGCCTTCCCATTCCGTGTGGATGAAATCCCAGTAGCGTTTGGGGTGGAACGGACGACGCGCTCGAAACACAAAGCTGCCGATGCCGTATTCCTCGGTCTCCGGCGTGTGGACGCTGCTGAGTTCGCGGAGCCAGCCGGCCGAGGTTTGGGCTTTTTCCATATCGAAGCGTCCGGTGTTGAGGATTTTTTCGAGCGGGACCCGACCGCGCTGAGATTCGAGAATTTCGGCTGCGGGATTGAGTTTGTGGAGAATTGTGTGGAGTTCCTCACGCTCATCCACGGAGACGAGATCCGTTTTATTGATAATGATCACGTCGGCAAATTCGACCTGATCGATAAAGAGATCGGAGATCGTGCGCTCGTCCTCGTCATTCATCGCCACTTTTTTTTCCTTGAGCGAGTCACCGGCTTCGTATTGCTCGAGGAAGTTAGCGGCATCGACGACGGTGACCATCGTATCGAGGCGGGTGAGGGATTGCAGGCTCTGCGCGTTTTCGTCCTCAAAGGTGAAGGTCTGTGCGACGGGCAGCGGCTCGGAAACTCCGGTGGACTCGATGAGCAGATAGTCGAAGCGCCCTTCATTCGCGAGGCGCGAAACCTCTTTCAATAAATCTTCGCGGAGCGTGCAGCAGATGCAACCATTGGTCATTTCGACGAGTTTTTCCTCTGTGCGACTTAGCTCCGCGCCGCCGTCGCGCACGAGTTCGGAGTCGATATTGACCTCACTCATGTCGTTAACGATGACGGCCACGCGACGCCCTTCGCGGTTGTTGAGCACGTGGTTGAGGAGCGTCGTCTTGCCGGCGCCGAGAAATCCGGAGAGCACAGTAACGGGAAGCAGTTTTTTTGGTTGTTCGATTAGGTTTGTCATAAGTTTTGAGTGCTAACATCCGCAATCGCTTGGCAGGTCAATGCACAGGCGAATGCGAAAATCTTTGGGATGCGAGACGGGGGCGCTGCGGTGAACGAGAGCTGGCGCACTCTCGCGGGCGCGACCGGAAAAGACGGCGACATGCCATGCCTCGATGCTGCGGATGTTGGCGGGGTCGATGACGATGGCGTCGTTGGCTTCTTCGAGCGTGCGGCCCTGAGTGCCGAGTTGTTCCCGCCACAAATTATCGCAGTCCAGCCATTCCGTGCGCGGGCCGGCGTAGGTGCAGAGCAGGCGCATTTCGAGCGTGTCGGCGTGAAAGAGCGCGCAGCCGTCGTCCTCGACGCGTTCCAGTCGCACGCGCGGGTGCTTGGTGCCTGCGATGGTGCCAAAGATTTTCGACAGGGCACGGATGTCGCACGCGAGTGCCGCGGCCGCGTTGATCGTTGCAGCCCCTTTGGTGGCACGCTCGAATCCCAGACTGACCAACAAATTCCCGGTTGGATTCCGAGCATCGCATCCCCAGAACGACATTTCCTGCGCTATTCCCGCGCTCAAATCTCTCAACAAACTCCTCGTTATAGATGAATTTTTCATGGCGTCACAAATCACTATTGCAATTTATTTGCACAAAAGATTTGCTTCCCGCAAGTAAATTGCATTTAAATCAGCGCCGTCATGAAAACGATTCTGCTTTTCATTCTTAGCGAAAGTCGAGTCCCCAGCATCACACGGGACCACATCCATGGCGGCGAGTGGACGTCGTGGTTGGCCATACTCAACGACATTGAACCCGACCGCCATCGTGTCG
>JBBRHN010000062.1:0-9429 GCA_038222685.1 Chthoniobacterales bacterium
ATACGGCGGCACAAGGCGGTCGCCGGCCCAGCTTTCCTCGATGATCTCGATGAGTTCCTCCGTAATATCCAGGCAGCGGGAGTCGCTCCATCGGTCCTTAAACCAGTCGTAAAGCTTCTTGGCCGCGTCCTTGTCGAGGACATCCACGTTAAGTTCACCTTGTCCCTTGAGGCCTGAGAGAGTGAGATTGCTGCTGCCGACGTAAGCGATGATCGGGTTGATCTTGTCGTGGCGATGGGCAAGGTAAAGCTTCGCGTGTAAGGTGTGCTTGAGGAACAACTTCACTCTCACCTTGCCGTCGCGAAGCTGGCCGGCCAAACGACGAAGACCGGCCTCGTCTGCGTCCGTTGGAAAGCCAACAGTGAGCTGTTTGCGGAACTCTCGGGCTGCATCCTTGCGGAGCTTGGTAAGGGCTTTGTTGTCGGGCGGACGCAGGCCATTTTCGGAAAGCCAATCACGTAAATCGTCCTGCGGAAGACGTTGCATCCCAACCAGGAGGCGGCACGGAGCAGGGTCTGTTTCCTTGGAAGGAAGCGCCCATTTTTCGACGACGGAATCAATGCATTTCCAGCCTCGGAGATTGAAGTATCCGACGCAAAAGTCGCCGCGAACCGCGACTTTCAGCGCGTCTTTTAATCCACCCCCGTCCTCATTTTCGAGAAATGGCGTATCGATGTTGTCAAAGACGGTCGGCATAGCGAATTCCCTCTTATGCCAGAAGAAAAAGGACAAGTCCCGCGTATTGTCACATAAACATCGGGAAACTAGGAAACTAGGGGTCAGTGTGCAAATCCTTTCAAAAAAGAAAGTATTTGCACACTGCCCCCAGTTCCACTGACCCCAGTTCCAGTTCTGACCCCAGTTCCCTGACCCAAGCTGCCGCACCACCTGCTGCAAATACGGAGTGGCCGTGTCCGTGATCTCGATCGTAGCGCTCATGGCTTGACCTCCGGGCGCGGCGGGGCGATATTCTCCCCAGAGGGGGAAACGTTACGGACGTTCGGCCCAAGGAACTTGTTCATGAGGCTCCCCCTTCACTTTTTTTCTTCCAGAGAGTCTGGAGATAGATCGTCCTTTTCTTCGGAAGCATGTGCCATGTCACCATTGTAAGAATGCCGTCGATTTCCTTTTTGAACTTCAGCGTGTTCGGCTTCCTTGGGTCTCCCGGCAGCACCTCATCCGGCGAACGTCTTTGCCCAGCGGTGAAACCGTAGTAGGGGAAAAGGTGGTAGGGAAAAGGGGTCAGTCATGGGGTAGGGAAAAGGGGTCAGTCATGGTATGTTGACATTTGCAAGAACAATGGTCCGAGAAAATGCATAAAAGGGGTCCGGCCTTGCGTAGTGACATGACGCGGAACTACCTAAATGTCTGCTGTCAGAATGGCAATGGGCAAGGCCTGACCCGAATGGTGAAGGTGGCGCTCGATTCAGATTTTAGCCTCACTGACTTCTCCAAGATTTTTATCCGCGCGGAAAAGCTGCCGTTCGCCGAGGGGCATGGAATGAAACCGTTCGCGCAACTTGCCGATCTCGATTTTTTCCAAGTCGAGTAAGTTGCGCACAAGAGCGAGATCTTTTTCCCGGCCCACCACAATTTTCACTGCGGCGAGGTCATAAGGATCGAGACAAAAGACATTGGAGAAACCTTCCAAGGGAACAAGTCGATCTTCCCACTTTGGCGGGAACGTGTGCGTGATATCGGGATGCACGATGTCGGCGTGGTAGCCATTGGCTGATTCGAAAAGGCTGTTTGCGCCCACAGCTTCCAACAACACGTCGGCAATTTCCTTGCTGGCCGGATGGACAAGAAAATCTGCATCGAAAGTCGTTGTGAGCGGGCCACCTTCCTCGCCGAGGTCGGGAAAGAGTGGCAACAGCGATGACGACCCCAGCACCAGCAAGCGCTCGCTGCGGCTAAGCGCCTGAACCGACTCGATGAGATGTCTTAATGCGCGTAGCTGCATTGCAGAATAAATGGACGCCGGTCCATCGTGGTGAGCACCCCAGCAAACGGCGCGAACTCCCGTTCATACTCCGCCCGCTCGCTGTCCTCCCTTAAAAGAGTCAGCACCTTCTCCAAGCCTTCGGGCGACTGCTGCGCTTTGTCAATTCGTTCCCGCCATTCGGCAAGTTTGTGCTGCTGGTCAATATTATTAGCGATCCAACGGGCGATATTGGCGAGGCCAATATCCAGCAACGCCGGATCACGTTCGATCTTGTCGGCGATCAAGCGGGACATCCCAAGGCGGTCAAGGCGGTCGGCCATACAAACCAGGCTACCACAGGGGCGCAGTGAACCGAGAAGGAATTTTGCCTGCGTTCCCGCCTTCCATCTCGTTCACGCCGTGGGCGGGCGGCGGTTGATTTTTCTAAACCAGTTGCCGAGATGTTTTTTCATTCCCTCGCGGAAGCTGAGGTAGGCCCCGTCGGGCCGTCCGCCGTCACGGAGAGCGGCCATAAAGGCGGGGAGTGAGAGTTCTGGCAACTCGAACTCGGTTGAGCTGATTCCGACGGCCGAGGCGTGGTGGGCATCGCTGGCGGCGGTCATGTTGAGGCCGCGTTGTTTGGCGTAGGCGAGAGCTTGATCGTTGGAGGACGGGGATGTGACCGCGGCATTGAAAACTTCGAGAGTGTCGATGTCGAGGCGGTCGAGCACTTCGGAACGAATTCCGGCGCGCCAGCGATCGAATGGATGGGCTGGGATGGGGCGCCCACCTGCGGCGCGGATGGCGCGCACGACCTCGTCGGCAGGAGCTCCGCGAAGGTAGGGCAGAGTGGCTCCGAGGCAGAGAAGGTGTCCCTCGGCGGTGCTGACTTCGACGCCGGGAATGATAAGAAAATCCGGAGGCAGCGTTTTTTTGCTGAGATACTCGTGAGCGCCGCACGAGTCGTGATCGGTAATGGCGATTCCGCTCAAGCCCTTCGCACGGGCGGCGGCGATGAGATCCTCGGGCGCGGCGGCGGCGTCCTTCGAAAAAAACGAATGCACGTGGAGATCAAAGCGATGGAGCATGGCGGAAATCATTTCCCTTTGACTCGCGCTCTCTGTAAAGCATGAACTAGAAACGATGAGTGCGGCATTCAAAGAATGGGCGGTTGTTTGTGAGGCTCTCGGTGAGGGTCGGCAGTGCATTATCCTGCGCAAGGGCGGGATTGCCGAAGGGCGGGACGGATTTGCGTTCAAGTCGAAGGATTTCTTTTTGCTTCCCACGTGGTTCCACGAGCAACTGACGAAAACCAACCTGCCTGAGGATTCCGTTTTGCCTGATCCGTTGCCAGACGAGATCGAAATTCGGTTTGCGGCGACCTTGGAGTGGTCGAAAATCGTGCGCGAGATGTCGCTGGTCGAGGGGCTGCGGGAGTTTCACGTTTTGCACGATACGGTGGTCACTGAGCGGTTTCACTACGACGACGAGGAGGGCATCCACGTGGCATTCGTCAGGGTTTTTCGCCTGGATCCGCCGAGGCGGCTTGCGATGGACAAGAAATTCGGAGGGTGCCGCTCATGGGTGGAGCTGCCCGACCTTGATGACTGCGCGCTGGTTTCCGTCCTGAGCGACGAGGAGCATGAGCGCCGTCGCGGGCAACTCGAACGCCTACTCGGCGGGTGATTATTTCTACCCATCGCGGGGCTCCCGGTGTAGCATACGGCTCATGAACTATGCGTTTTTGGGTGCGGGAAAAATGGCGTTAGCGATCATTCAAGGGATGCTTCGGGCGGGAGTGTGTGCGCCGACGGAGATGTTTGCGGCGTGTCCCGAACCCGAGCTTTTGGAGAATCTCAGTGATGCGACGGGGGTGAATGTTTTGTCTTCCAACGCCGAGGCGGCTGCCGCGGCGGATGTCGTGATTCTTTGCGTCAAGCCGGCGGATGTGGCGGAGGCGATTTCGCAGGCCGGGGACGGACTTGCAGGGAAACTCATTATTTCGATTGTGGCCGGGTTGAAGGTGGCGACGCTGGAGGCGCTCGCGCCGCAGAGCCGCATCATTCGCGCGATGCCCAATACTGCCGCGATGGTCGGACGGGCTGCGACGGCGTTTTGCTCCAGTGAGTTCGCGACGCACGCCGACGAGGAAACGGCGCAGACTGTTTTTTCAAGCGTCGGCGAAGTGTATCCCGTTGAGGAAAAATTATTGAATGCGGTGACTGGCCTGAGCGGGAGCGGGCCGGCGTATATTTACCTGGTGATTGAGGCAATGTCCGATGGCGGTGTTGCGGCTGGTTTGCCACGCAAGCTGGCGCTCGATCTCGCCGTGCAAACCGTCGCTGGCGCGGCTGACATGGTTTGCGCCACGTCGGAGCATCCCGCCGTGCTGCGCGAAATGGTGACGAGTCCAGCCGGGACAACGATGGCCGGGCTTGTGGCGTTGGAAGACCGGGGAGTGCGCGCGGCGTTCATCGATGCCGTTCGGGCGGCAGCGAGCCGGGCCGATGAGCTCTCGGGCGAATGAGAAACGTCGCGGCTGTAATCGTAGCGGTCGGGATGCTTTCGACGGCATTAGGTGAGGACGCGCCAAAGGCGGATTTCGTTCCGACGATTGCCAAGGAGGCCGCCGCGGAGGGCAACGCGGCTTTTGCCCGCAACGATCTCGTGCGGGCAAAAAAGGCGTATGAGAAAGTCCTCGACCTCGTTCCCGACAACGTGCTCGGCTTAGTCAACCTCGGCGTCGTGGAATTTGCCGCGGGCAACACCGAACGCTCGGAAGAGTTGCTGAAAAAAGCCGTCCGCCTCCGTCTGGAAAACGCCCCGGCCTGGCTCACGCTCGGGATTATCTACATGGATCGCGAGAGTCTCGACGAGGCACTTGCGGCGCTTGCGCAGGCCGTGCTTTTTGATCCGCAAAATGCGCGTGCGAGGAATTTTTTCGGCGTCGTGCTCGGCCGCAAAGGCTGGCTGGACGGGGCTCAGGCCGAACTTCGCCGCGCGGTGGAACTCGACCCCGGCTACGCCGACGCGCAGTTCAACCTCGCCGCATTTTATCTCGAAGAAAAACCGCCTGTCATCGAACTCGCGCGCCGGCATTATGTGCGGGCGATCGAGCTCGGAGCCAAGCCCGATCCCGACATCGAGAAAGTTTTGAAATCTTCGCCGCCTAAAGAGTAGTGTCTCGCCAATGAAAATCCTGCCGCTTTTGTTTGTCTTGCCGTTGCTGATCAGCCCGCTCCTCGCGCAGGAAGGCCCCGTCATCACGGCGCGCTCCGCTTTGCTCTTCGATGCCAACAGCGGGAAGGTCCTGTTCAAGAAAAACGAAAACGATCCGCGCGCCGTCGCGAGCACGCAGAAACTTCTCACGGCTCTCATCGTCGCCGAAGCGGGCAACCTCGATGAATTTGTGAAAGTTACCGCCACGGACGTCAATTGCGAGCCAACAAAGGTCGGGATCCGGCCAGGGCAAAGCTTTACCCGCCGCCAGCTTCTCTCGGCGCTCCTTGTCAAAAGCGGAAACGACACTGCCCGCACTCTCGCCCGAGACAACGCCGGCAATGTCTCCGTTTTCGCCGCCAGAATGAATGCCAATATGGAACGCCTCGGCGGCACAAATTCGAACTTCATGAACCCCAACGGCCTCCCCGCGGACGGGCAATACTCGACAGCGCGCGACATGGCTCGTGTCGCCCGCGCTGTCTATCGCAACGCGACGCTTCGACAGATTATGCAGACACGCTACTTCCCGTTCCGCTTTCCCTCCGGCAGCGTGACGACGTTGCGAAACACCAACCGGGTCCTCCGCACGTATTCCTTCTGCAATGGCATGAAAACCGGCTACACCGTGAAGGCTGGCCATTGCCTCATCTCGAGCGGTTCTTACAACGGCCGCGATGTGATCGCCGTCGTCCTCGGCTCCACCAAAGCACGCGTCTGGAACGAATCGGCAAGCCTTCTCGCCTACGGTCTCGGGATTCCCTCCTCGCAAATCGACAGCTTCCGGCTCCCGTCAGCCGAGTAATCCGTGGCGCGCTCCTACACGCTGCACACGCCGGCACCCGCTCCTTCAAATATTGATTTCGCGGCGGAGCTCAATGAGGAGCAATTCCTTGCCGTTACGGCATCGCCCGGCGCGTCGCTCGTCATTGCCGGCGCGGGAAGCGGAAAGACACGCACTCTCACTTATCGCGTCGCCTGGTTGCTCGAACAAGGTGTGCCCGCGCGTTCGATTCTCTTGCTCACCTTCACCAACAAGGCTTCACGCGAGATGCTCGGCCGCGTGCGGACTCTTGTTCCCGGAGCGGGCGAGGGGGTTTGGGGCGGAACCTTCCATTCCATTGGTAACCGGATTCTGCGGAGCCACGCCGAGGAAATCGGTTTTAGGTCTGGGTTTAGCATTATGGATCGCGAGGACTCCGAGGACATGATCGGTACAGTCTTAGCTCGCGAGGGAATCGTCACCACCGACCGCCGGTTTCCTAAGCCCGGCGTGCTCTCCGATATTTTTAGTTACTCCGTAAATACCGGACTTCCGATCCAACGAGTCGTCGTCGAAAAATACCGTTACTTCTATCCGCTCGCCGAAGAGATCGAGAAAGTGCAAGTCGCCTACGAAGTGCGAAAGAAGGCCGCCAACTCGATGGACTTTGATGATTTGCTCTCCAAGACGAACGAGCTGATGGTGACCTCACCTTCTGTTGCAGCCAAATATCAGGAGCAATTCCAACACGTCCTCGTCGATGAGTATCAAGATACGAACCGCCTACAATCTGGCCTCGTCGATCTCCTGTCCAAACGTCACGGCAACGTGATGGTCGTCGGCGACGATGCCCAAAGCATCTACTCGTGGCGCGGCGCCAACTTTGAAAATATTCTCGATTTTCCAAAGCACTACCCCGGCGCGCGCGTGTTCAAAATCGAGACCAACTATCGCAGCGTGCCCGGTGTCCTTGAACTTGCCAACGCCGCGATTTCCGGCAACGAAAAACAGTTTCCGAAAAATCTCGTCGCCGTCCGCGAGCCCCATCCCGTGAAGCCCGCACTCGTCCCGCTTGGGACGAATTCCGAGCAGGCCTCCTTCATCGCCCAGCGTGTGCTGGAGCTCCGCGATGAAGGCGTCGAACTCGCCGAAATGGCCATTCTTTACCGCGCCCACTATCACTCCATGGAAGTGCAAATGGAGTTTACCAAACGCGGCATCCCCTTCTCCATCACCAGCGGACTTCGTTTCTTCGAGCAGGCGCATGTGAAAGACGTTGCCGCATTTCTTAAGTTCGCCATCAATCCCCGCGACGAGGTTGCCTTCAAACGCATGGTCCGAATGCTCCCCGGCATCGGCAACAAGACCTCGGAAAACCTTTGGACATCGACCTCCGCGGCGTTGGATGGGACAACCGAGTTTGCGAAGCTGGTCGATTTCAAAGTCCCGGCCAAAGCCGCCAAGGCCTGGACGCAACTCGTACACACGCTCGGGGATCTCGTTCCCGGCGGCAATCTTCTCAAACCTGCCGCCATGATCGAATGCGTGCTCTTCGCCGTTTACGACGAATATATGCAGGAAAAGTTTCCCAACTACGAAGCGCGACTCGAAGATCTCCACACGCTGGAAGGTTTTGCCGCTCAGTTCGAATCCACCGAAGAGTTCCTCTCCCAACTCACACTTCTCGGCGGAACGGAAACCTCCGACGCATTTGCGGGCGATCCCGAAACCGAAAAGATCACCCTCTCCACGCTTCACCAGGCCAAAGGACTCGAATGGCGCGTCGTATTCCTCGTCTGGCTTACCGACGGCATGTTCCCGAGTTCACGCAGCCTCGAATCTCCAGCCGCCATCGAAGAAGAGCGCCGTCTTTTCTATGTCGGTATCACGCGCTGCAAGGACGAACTCTACCTCACCTACCCCGAGCTCCGCCTCGGCGGCGGATACGGCGACAACTTTCAGCGTCCCTCCCGCTTCCTCTCCGAGCTCCCCGAGATCCTCCTCGAAACATGGGACGTCGCAGCCTCCCCCGCCCCACGCGATGAGCCGTTCTGACGGCTTGCCGTTCGACGAACTGAAAATCTTTCAAATTGGTTGAACATCAGATTTGAGAATCCGTCAGAATCGTGTAAATAATTTCGGATATGATGACATGGATTCTACTCATTGGTGTTCCGATGCTGATTGGCCTCTGGGCGCAGGCAAAGGTGTCGGGTGCGTTTAAGCGCTGGAAGCAGGTGGCTGTGGCGTCGAATATCACGGGAGCGCAGGCGGCGAGGGAGATTTTGCAGGCAGCGAATATTCACGACGTCGAGGTGTTGGCGATCCAGGATACGCTGGGCGACCACTACGACCCGGTGCGTAAACGGCTCTGTCTCTCGCCGGAGGTTTACGGCACGCCGTCGGTCGCGGCGGTGGGCATTGCGGCGCATGAGTGCGGCCATGCGATTCAACACGCGAAGGCGTATGGCCCGCTCAAATGGCGCATGACGATTGTCCCGGTGACCCAGTTTGCTTCGCAAATGCTCCCGCTGGTTTTCATCGCGGGTTTCATTTTTCACGCGTTCCATTTGATGATGCTGGCGGTGGTATGTTTTTTCGTTCTGGTGATTTTTAATCTCATCACGCTGCCGGTGGAGTTCGACGCGTCGCGGCGCGCGAAGGTGATTTTGCAACAAATGGGGATGGTGCGAGCGGGGGCGGAAGCCGACGGAGTTGATCGCGTGCTGGATGCGGCGGCGTTGACATATGTGGCGGCGTTTGTGGCGGCTCTCGGGCAGTTGATCTATTTTCTTCTCGCGGCCACGAGATCGCGCTAAACGGTCGGAAGTTTGAAAAAACCTCCTGTCGTTCTCACCATCGCCGGCTCTGACAATTCTTGCGGAGCCGGTCTCCAGGCTGATCTCAAAACCATTACGGTGCTCGGAGGCTACGCGCAGACGGCGGTGACGTGTGTCGTTGCGGAGGTGCCCGGCGAGGTGAGTGCGATTCAGGCAGTGAGGGCGGAAATCGTCTCTGAGCAAGTGCGGCTGAGCTTTCGCGCGTTTCCGGTGAAAGCCATCAAGACAGGGATGCTCTACTCGACGGCGATCATTCGTGCCGTGGCTGAAGTGTTGAACGAGGTTTCGGGTCGCGTGCCCTTGGTCGTCGATCCCGTGATGGTGGCCTCGAGCGGCGATCCGTTACTGAAAAACTCCGCCATCGCCGCGTATGAGACGCTGTTGTTTCCGCTCGCGACGCTCGTCACGCCGAATCTCGATGAGTTGCGCATTCTGAGCGGGATGCCGTGTCGCGACCTCGCGGAAATGAAAGAGGCAGGAGCGGTCATGGTGGCGAAATTCGGGTGTGCGTTTTTACTGAAAGGCGGCCACCTGCGCACGCGCGAGGCGATCGATGTTCTCATCACGCCGCGCACGATGCGAGAGTTCGCCGCAAAATTCCGCGCCAACGTCGACGCTCACGGCACCGGCTGCACGTTTTCGGCGGCCGTTGCGACAGGCCTCGCGCACGGACTCTCGCTCGA
>JBBRHN010000063.1:0-9422 GCA_038222685.1 Chthoniobacterales bacterium
TGCGCGCGGGAAGTTTCGGGTGCGGGGCGACGTGGTGGAGATTCATCCGGCGCAGAATGAAGACGAGGCGATTCGCGTGGAGTTTTTCGGGGATGAGATTGAGCGCATCAGCGAGTTTGATCCGCTGACGGGAAATGTGTCAGCGACGCTTACGACGTTCACGCTTTTCCCCGCCAAGCAATTCGTTACGCCGCACGATAAGCTCAAACACGCGATGGGAGAGATCCGGAAAGAGCTCGATCAACGCGTGATCGAGTTTGAGCGCGACGGCAAATTCATTGAGGCGCAGCGGATCAAGATGCGGACAGAGTTTGATCTTGAGATGATGCAGGAGATGGGATTCTGCAACGGCATCGAAAACTACTCGCGTCACCTCACGGGACGTCCGCCGGGGTCGAGCCCCTACACGTTGATGGACTTTTTGCCGAAGGACTATCTTTTGGTGATCGACGAATCGCATGTGACGATCCCGCAGATTGGCGGGATGTTTGCCGGCGACCGCTCGCGAAAATCGGTGCTCGTGAACTACGGGTTTCGTCTGCCGAGCGCGCTCGACAACCGCCCGTTGAACTTTGGCGAATTTATGGATTTCGCGACTCAGTCGATCTACGTCAGCGCGACACCGAGTCCGTTTGAGATTCGCAACAGCGTGGTAGGAAATAGCGAATGGATTGCGAATCCTGACAAGGCGCTGAAACTGCCAAAGGTGCCGTTTATTAGCGCGGGGTCGCGAGAAGGGGCGGAAATCTCACCGCCGTTACTTGACGTCGCGACGCCTGGGATGGCATTGATCGCCGAGCAGATCATTCGCCCGACAGGTTTGTTAGATCCGAAAATTACGATCCTTCCGCTCAAGGGTCAGATCGATGCGACCATCGAGTATTGCCGGCAACGGATCAGTGCGGGAGAGCGGATCCTGGTGACGACACTGACGAAACGCACGGCCGAGGATCTTGCCGATTACTTGCGGGAGATTGGGCTGAAGGCGCGCTATCTGCACAGCGATATCGACACGATTGAGCGCGTGGAAATTCTCCGCAGCCTGCGGGCCGGGGAATGCGATGTGCTGATCGGAATCAATCTGCTGCGCGAGGGTCTCGACCTGCCGGAAGTTTCTCTCGTTTGTATTCTCGATGCGGACAAAGAGGGTTTTCTGCGGAGTCAGACGAGCTTGATCCAGACAGCCGGACGCGCGGCCCGGCACGTGAATGGTGAGGTGGTTCTTTTTGCGGACGTGGTGACGGGCAGCATGGCGGCGCTGTTGGAAGTGACGCGGCACCGGCGCGCGCGGCAGATCGCTTACAATGAGGCCCACGGCATCACGCCACGAAGCGTTCAGCGAGCGGTGCAGGAAAGTTTGCACGTGATTCTTAAAGCCCGGGAGATTGAGCAGGGCATTGTGAAGGAGGGGCCGGCGGATTTCGATTTGCATGAACTCGTTCGCGAGCTCGAGCAGGAGATGTCCGGCGCGGCGGCGAATCTCGAATACGAGCGTGCGGCGCTGCTGCGGGACCAGATTTTGGAACTTAAAAACGGCACGGGTACGGCCAAGATCGAGCCGATGCGGCGCGGGAAGTATCCCAAGCCCTCGCGCAAAAAGCGCGGGTGACGGGAAGCTTGTTGGCGCAACTCCGCACTGGTAAATCTGAACCGTGAACTTTCAATAATCGATGGCAGCCGGCAAAACAAAATCAGCGATTTATTTTGTCAGTGGTTCGGACGAGGCGAGCGTGAAAAAAGCGGCGTCCGGGCTGGCCGCTGAACTTGCGCCGGGTGCGGATGCATTCGGGCTGGAGACGATCGACGGAGCGGTTGAGACGGTGGATGCGGCGACGACGCGGATCAATCAAGCGCGGCAGGCAGTGCTGACGATGCCGTTTCTCGGCGGCACGAAACTTGTGTGGCTGAAGAACGCGTCGTTTCTCGCTGACACGATTGTCGGAAGATCTGAGACCGTGCAGTCCGCCTTGGAAGCACTCTGCGAGACGCTTGGCGAGGGGTTGCCCGACGGAGTGCAGTTTTTAATGAGTGCGCCGGAAGCCGACAAGCGGCGCACGGCCTACAAAACGCTCGGCAAGCTCGGGACGACGCAGATCCACGACAAGCCGGATCTTGGATTTCGGGCCGGGGAGGAAGAGGTCGTCTCTTGGACAGCCGGGCGGGCGCGCGAGGTGGGTGTGCTGCTCACGCGGGACGGACTGGAAGCACTCGCGGCGCGGGTGGGACTCGAAGTGCGGCAGTTGGACAACGAATTGGAGAAATTGCTGACGGCGTTTGGGTCGGGGCACAAAGTCAACGCCGATGAAGTGCGGCTGCTGGTGCCGGCGACGCGAGAGAGCGGGATTTTCGATGTTGGAAACGCGATCTCCGCTCGTAATCTCCGGCTGGCACTCGCGACGTTGGACCATCTTTTTTATCAGGGCGAGCGAGGCGTGGGCATCCTGCTGGCGTCGATCGTGCCGACCGTGCGCAATCTCCTTCTGGTGAAAGATCTAATGGTGCGCCACAAGATCGCGGCACCGTCAAATCCGAATCAATTCGCCACGTCTCTCAACCGCCTTGAGTCCTCGCAGATCGAGCACTTGCCTCGCAAAAAAGACGGGACGCTCAACACTTACCCGCTCGGTCTGGCCTCTCAAAACTGCGCGCACTACACGCTCACCGAGTTGCGGCGCGCGTTTCGGAGTTGCGGTGAGGCGAACCTCCAGTTGGTAACGACCCAAACAGCGGAAGACGTTGTGTTGATGCGCCTCCTGACCGGGTTTATGGCCCGGGCCTGAGCGGCTCGATCAGGGCGTTGGAGCAGGGGTCGCTGTCGCGGCCGGGCTCGGCGAGGGAGAAGCTTGTGGCAGGACGCCGCGATTTTCCAAGATGGTTGTCGCAATGGCCAGCGCGCCGGCGGAGTCGAGGCCGGAGCCGTTGGCGTCGCGGGTGAACCCGCGATCGAGTTCGGCGCGAACGCGGCTTTGTCCTGCAAACCCAAACGTGAAAGTCGAGTTGGCTGTTGTGGAGTTGCTTGTCGTGGAATTGGAGGTGGTTGCGTTGATGGATGAGGATTCGGCGGCTGAAGCAAAGAGCACGCCGCGCAGCGTGCGGGCGACATCGGCGACGCGGCGTCGGCTGATAGGAACGCCGGAGGAGAGCTCGCCAACGACCTGAAACGCGAGATTATCCGCCCCGCTGCCTGCGGCTGAGGACGATGCCAGAACGGCGTATTCGTTGCCATTGCCTTCGCTAAACATCGTAGTGTAAGTGCCCGAGAGCAATGAGGTGGTCGAGAAGAGCAGCGCGGTATTCGGATCTACCAGAACAATCACGCTGGAGAACGTGCCTGCGACCGGGTCCACAACAAGGAAGCCATCCTGAGCGAAGGCGTAATTCACCGTTGTCGAAAGATTCGAGAACGAGAGATCGTAAATGAGCAGTTCAGCCCGTGCACGCGTGCTGAGAGCAAGTGTGCACGCTAGAGCGAAGAGCGGGGCGAGGCGGTAGAGAGCTTTCATCGTCAAAAAGCTAGCTCACCGCGAGCGCATTGTCCAACGCGGTTCGGGGCGGGTCCTGGAAGAGTTCATCGGGGCGGTAGGGATGGGTGCGTGGTTTCCCGATAAGGTAACCTTGACCGTATTGGATGCCGAGTCCGGCAAGAATGTCACAGACAGATTGCGTCTCGATGTGCTCGGCGACCATGGGGATGTTGAGGGTCGCAGAGAGCGCGTGGACAGAGCGTATCACGGCCATATTAAAAGGGTCGCCCTCGAGGTCGCGAATGAAGCCGCCGTCGATTTTAATGATGTCGAGTGGAAGAGACTTGAGGTAGTTGAGAGACGACGCACCAGCTCCGAAATCGTCGAGGGCGAATCGGAAACCGAGTTCCTTGAGGTGGTTCATCGTTGAGACGGCGCGCGAGACATTGGCGAGAACTTCGCTCTCGGTGAGTTCAAAAATCACGCGGGTCGGCGAGATGCGGTTCTGCGCGAGAATGTCGCTGACAAACGATCCGAAGTCATCCGCCGCGAACGAGCTGGCCGAGATGTTGATCGAGAGCGCAGTTTCGTCCGATGCGGCCAGGGCGACCACGGCGTTCGCAATGACAAAGCGATCCAAACGCGCGGCGAATCCGCTGCGCTGGATCGACGTCATAAACGCTGCTGGATGCACCGGCCCGATCTCGGGGTGATCGAGCAGGCGAACGAGAACCTCATGGCAGATGATGGCCCGGTCGGCAAACGCGACGATCGGCTGGAAATACAACTCGAGCTTGCCGTTGGTCATCGCGTTTTTAATGCGCGTTGACCAGTCGGCGTCCGCAACAAGATTGGCGAGAGCGTCGTCATTCTCGCTGTGAAGTTCCACGCGATTGCGACCGCGCGCCTTCGCCGCATAACACGCCATATCGGCCAGCGAGATGATGTCGGTGGCCGAGCGAAGTCCGTCGATCTGCGTGACACCAATGGATGCTCCGATGCGAAACGAGCGTCCGCTCTCGGCAAAAACAAGATCGTCGATGCTTTCCCGCAAAGCCTCGCCGATGCCCATCGCTTCCGCGACCGAGCAGTCCGAGAGGATGATGACAAATTCGTCCCCGCCGAAGCGAACAAGCACGTCGGACTCCCGCACGCCATTGCGGAGAATTTCTGTGACTGCCAGCAAAAGGCGGTCGCCAGCGTCGTGTCCGAGCGTATCGTTGACGACCTTGAAGTTATCGAGGTCGATGTAGAGTAGCGCACCCGGGCTGCCGTTGCGCGCCACATTGACCGCATCGCCGACGGCCGTGGGAAGGCGACGGCGATTGTAGAGTTTTGTCAGCGGATCGTGCTCGGCGAGAAACGCGAGGTCGTATTCCAAATGCCGCCGTTCCGCTATGTCCTTGACCGCTGCCTCGGCAACGGCGAGGCGAATGTCAAGCAGGCCGGGGTGATAAGGCTTGGCAATGTAGTCGTCGACACCGGCATCCAGCACTTGGCGCAAGTCGTCGGGGCGGTTGTTTCCCGTGCCTGCCAAAATGTAATAATACTTCCCCGTGGGTTGCTGGCGGAGCAAGCGGCTGAACTCAAGTCCGCTCATGCCGGGAAGTTGGATGTCGAGAATAATCAGCGGGAAGAATACCTCGCGGAGCAGCTCTGCAGCGGCCTCGGCGGATTCGCAGCCGTGTACGTCGTGGCCCCGGGCACGGATCATGCGCTCGAGCAATAAACGCGTCGGGCGGTCGTCCTCCACTACGAGCACCGGGAGGGCTGCAGGGTGATCCACCGGATCAGCCAGCGGGAGGTCTTGTTGCGGCGCGTCGGGATTCATCAGTAGGAGTGTCCTTCTCCAGTTGCGAAATTGCAAGAGCGCCCGTGGGGCGTGGAAAAAGAGAAAACCCGCCCGCAGTGAAGCGGAGCGGGTTTTCGCGATGCGGTGGGGGCCGCTGTTGAAGGTTTAGAGTGAGGACTTGAAGGCTTTTCCAGCGGAAAACTTGATGACCTTCGAGGCTTTGATTTTGATTTTTGCGCCGGTCTTCGGGTTGACGCCGATGCGGGCTTTGCGGTTGCCGACTTTGAATGTGCCGAAACCGATGAGCTGGACAGTTTTGGTTTTTTTGACTCCGATTTTAATGCCGTCGATGACGGCGTTTACGGCGCGTTCTGCGTCGGCTTTGGTGGAATCGAGGGTTTTTTGGACGGATGCGATGAGTTCAACTTTGTTCATGGAAGTATATGTGGTTGGATGAATTTAATAACTGACTTAGGGCCGACGCTTCCCAAAAACGCCCGCCGGTGTCAAGCCGCCGTACGAAAAAAAATTCAGTCGTCTAGCCGGACTCATCGACAGGGGCAGGTTCTGTGGCCTCGTCGCTATCCTCGTTGGAGTTGGTTTTCGATTTTTCGCGGGGCGTGAGAAAGGCTTTGAAAACTTTTCCAATGAGGGGTGCCGCGTGGGAGCCGCCGTGAATGCTGTCGTCGTTTGGTTCGCCCTCGTAAAGCGCAGCGAATGCGTATTGGGGATCGTCTGCGGGAAGGAAGCCGGCGAACCAAGCGGCAGTGCGTTGCCTGGCAGTGGGGCCCCATTGAGCGGTGCCGGTTTTTCCGGCGACTTTGATGCCTTTGACCTGGGCTCGGTGGGCGGTGCCCTGACCGTCGGTGGTGACAGCGACGAGCGCGCTGCGGAGGAGGTCGGCGATTTCGGGTGTGACGGGGATGTCTTCGCGGATGCGGTCGGGGTAAGCGGCGACGACGCGGTTGTCGATGGTCTGGACTTGCTTAACGAGGCGGGTTTGGTGGAAGCGTCCATTCTCGGCGAGGACGGCCATGGCCTGTGCCATTTGCAGCGGACTGATGAGAATGTCGCCTTGGCCGATGGACATGTTAACGACGTCGCCGTTTTTGATTTTCCGTTTGTGAACGCGCAGCATGTATTCGTCGTTGGGAATGTTGCCGGACGCTTCGGATTTGACGGGGATGCCGGTGCGGCGGCCGAGGCCGAGCCGTCGGCTGTAGTCGATAATGATGGGGGCACCGGTCTTCAGGCCGACTTGATAAAACCAAGTGTTGCAGGATTGGGTGAGTGCTTCTTTGAAATTGAGTTTTCCCGCGCCGGTTTTTTTCCAATTTTTGAACGTGTGATCGCCGACGGTGAAGGCGGTTGGGCAGTTGAATTCGTCTTTTGGTTTGATTTTCCCGGCTTCGAGCGCGGCAAAGCCAACGAAGGTTTTGAAGGTCGAGCCCGGCGGGTAAGCTGAACGGAAGGCACGGGGAACGAGCGGGTCGGACGGGTCGTTAGAGTAGGCTTGAAAAACCGAAGCGGGGATGATGGGAACGAAGTCGTTGGGATTGAACCCGGGATGCGACGACATGGCGAGAATCTCGCCGTTTCTTGGATCCGTGACGACGATGGCGCCGCGTTTGGTTTCCTTGGCGAGAACGGTCTCGCAAATGCGCTGGAGGTTTTCGTCGAGCGTCGTGATCACGTTGTAGCCGGGCACGGGTGGGCGAGCGATGCGCTCGGACATTTTTTTTCCCGAGGCATCGAAAGTCATGTGAAGGATGCCGGGCTGACCTCGGAGTTCATTGTCAAAAATTTGCTCAAGACCCTCGCGGCCCTCGCTCTCGGGAAAAATAAGATCGTTGTTTTCGATGGGGCGCACGGAAAGCGGCGCCTCGCGTCCGGTATAGCCGATGATGTGCGAGGCGAGTGAGCCTTGAGGGTAGAAGCGCACGTAGGTCTGGCGGAGCACGAGGTCGCTCCCGAGGCCGCCCTGGAGCGTGCTGAGCTCGGTTGGGAGAAGATCCTCGAGGATGTCAAAGGGAAGAACGCCGCGGTTTTTGTAATGGCTGAGAATGGCCTCGTCGGAGATGTTGATCTCGCGCTTGAGAAGACCCTTGGCGAGTGTGATCTGCTGGCGTGCAAAAGCGATGACGCGCTTGTCGGCCCAGTCCAAGGGCGTGGGGAACGTGATGGCGAGATTAAAGCTCAGGCGGCTCTGCGCGAGGGGCTGGCCATTGCGGTCGGTGATTTGTCCGCGCGGTGCGGGGATGGCAAGCGAGAAGGTTCGGGCCTGCTTTTGGGTTTCCCACGTGGGTTTGGGATTTTCGACATGGCCGGTATTGTCGATGGTGAGTTCCTGTGCGATCAGATGGAGCGGCAGCGCGGCGATGGCGGCAAGGAGGAAGATTCTCATTCGGTGGGAAGATACTGATTTGTTTGCGGAAGGAAAATGGTATTGCGGCCCGTGTCAAGGGACGCCAAAATAGAAACCTCTAAATGACGCCTGCTTTCGATCCTGAACTCGCCGCAAAGGTCTCCTCGTCCGGTGTGGTTGCTGTTTTAATTGTTGACCGCGTTGAGGATGCGGTTCCATTGGCCGAAGCCCTGCTCGAAGGCGGGGTTGATGTGATGGAACTCACGTTGCGCACCCCGGCGGCTCTCGACGCTTTAAAGGCTATCCGAAAGGCGATGCCTGGCATGGTGGCCGGAGTCGGAACGATTCTCACACCGGCTCACGTTCAAGCTGCGAAGGACGCCGGCGCTGCCTTCGGCGTAGCCCCGGGAACCAATCCCCGCGTGCTGAAGGCGGCGGCAGATCTCGGGTTGTCGTTTGCGCCCGGCATCGCCACGCCATCTGACATTGAAGCGGCTTTGGAGCACGAGTGCCGCGTCCTGAAGTTTTTCCCTTGCGAGGCCTCGGGCGGGTTGTCCTACCTGAAAAATATCGCCGCGCCGTATGCGCATCTCGGCTTGAAGTATATCCCGCTGGGCGGGGTCAACGAAAAAAACATGGCGACCTACCTCGCAGAACCACTGGTGGGTGCACTCGGCGGCTCGTGGCTCGCGCCGCGCGACCTTATTCAATCAGGCGACTGGGCCAAAATTCGCGCCAACGCCGCCGTCGCCGTCGAGATCATCCGCGTCACCCGCCAAACTTTATGAGCAAGAAGACTATCGTCACATTCGGAGAAATTATGGGCCGTTTCGCGCCGGACGGATTCCTGCGTTTTCGGCAGGCATTGCCGGGTCCGCTGGATCTCACGTTTGGCGGAGCCGAAGCCAACGTCGCGGCTTCGTTAAGTCTTTTCGGGGCGGACGCGAGGTTCGTCACCGCGCTGCCCAGGCACGCGATTGCCGATGCGTGTGTCGGTGTTTTGACGGGGCTCGGAGTTGACACGAGTCACATCGTGCGAACCGGCAAAGGTCGGCTCGGGCTCTATTTTCTTGAAAGCGGCGCGAATCAGCGTCCGAGCAACGTGATTTACGACCGCGCTCATTCCTCGGTGAGCGTGACCCCGGCTGCCGAGTATGACTGGGCGGGTATTTTCGCGGGCGCGTGCTGGCTGCACACGACGGGCATCACTCCGGCTCTGTCGCAGATCGCCTCTGATGCGGTGCTGGCGGCCGTGCGTGCGGCTAAGGTGGCCGGGCTGAGCGTTTCTTGTGATTTGAATTTTCGCAAAAAACTTTGGGACTGGGAGCCGGGGACGGCAGCGGGAAAACTCGCCGAAAGGACGATGCGCGCGATTCTGCCGTTCGTTGATGTGGTCATTGCCAATGAAGAAGACGCGGCGGACGTTCTGGGGATCCACGCGGCGGGCACGGATGTCCACTCTGGAAAAATCTCTGTGGAAAAATACCCCGATGTCGCACGCCAGATCGCGCGGCAATTTCCCAATGTCTCGAAGGTCGCAATCACTCTCCGCGAGAGCCTTTCGGCTTCGCACAACAACTGGGGCGCGATGCTCTACGATGTGGATTCTGACACGCCTTACTTCGCTCCGATGCGCGACGGCGAGTATCAATCCTGGCCGATCAAAAACATTGTGGATCGGGTGGGCGGCGGCGACTCGTTTGGCGCGGGGTTGATTTTCGCGCTGAACACGCCGGAGCTCTCCGAGCCAGGTCAAGCCGTGGCGTTTGCCGTTGCGGCCTCGTGCCTTGCGCATTCGATC
>JBBRHN010000064.1:0-9322 GCA_038222685.1 Chthoniobacterales bacterium
CTGCGTCGCGAGCGACGGATTGACCATCGAATCAAACACCTCTGGCCGTTTCCCGATCTTTTCGACCGATTGGATAATGTCTTCAACGACCAAGTAGTTGAAGAAATCCGCGAAATAGAGAGGCAACTCGCGGGTATCTGCGTCTTCACCCCGATCAAGCGTGACTTGCACCAGATCCGTGATACCGCTCCGCGTAAGATTGATCCCTGCCGAAATGAAAGTCCTGAGTTCTTTAGGAACGGGAAAGTCATCTGCCTTTCCAGCGTCCCAATAGGCAATGCGCATTTCTGGGCGGAGCAGATTGAGAATCATCGTTTTCCCGCACCCCTGTGGTCCACTCAGCACGACGTTGTTCCCTTGAAACACCGGGTGAATAGCGGTCTGCAACACCTCGGCACTGAACAACTGAACAAAGCTGTTCTCCGTCGGCGTATCGTCGGAGAGGTAAAGTTGCTGGAAAGGATTGATGGTGATGTTCATGTCAGTCGCGAGAAACGCGTGGGAAGAGGGGGTCCCAAGTGCCGTTGGCGGGCTTGTGGTGGACTATCGGAAGGGTGTTGTCGGGCGTATTGGAAAAGGTCGTGAGCGAGCAACCGGTGCTCCTGTAACCAAAAGTATCCATGTTGACCGATGCCAGTCTGGCACAACGCGTGGCGAGGTCTTCCATTTCGACCGTAATTGGCCATCCCGCTTCTCCTTGCCGCTCGGGGCCAAGCAAATCGCTCCGTCGAAGCTCAATCACTGGACGAACGGTTAATCTCCCGCCTGATATAGCTTCTTCATCGCGAAGAGTCTGAACGCCATTTGGACATAATATCAAGGGCACAAAAAGTACCTGCACGCCAAGGTTTGAAACTGCCCATCGGATTGCGTCACGACATTGTGAGCCTGAGCCGACAATGTCCTCAAGTAGAACGATTCTTCGCAGTGGAATGGGCTGATTTAACTGATTCACGCTGGCATGAGCCATGTAGTGACGAACATTCTCAGCAAGCTGTGTGTTTGGATTCCCTGCCTTTGTTGCGAGCATCTCAAGCGTAGCGAACCCCGGTCGATGGCCGACCCCTTTC
Organism: Chthoniobacterales bacterium; assembly: GCA_038222685.1. Taxonomy (GTDB): domain Bacteria; phylum Verrucomicrobiota; class Verrucomicrobiia; order Chthoniobacterales; family Terrimicrobiaceae; genus JBBRHN01. Next base: position 1,071 of record JBBRHN010000064.1, read on the forward strand.
AAATGATTCACCTTGTAGAACTCATTGATGTCCATGCTATCCGTGATCGGACAAAACCACGTATGAAGATGGATTTCCGTCTCGATCAATTCGTGAAATGATTGCCAGCCGTGTGTTTCCAAACGTGCAGAAATTTGCGAAGCCACCCAACGAGAAATCTCTCGATCCATGGCCGTCCGGTAAAGAGCTGCAAAGTCATCGTGGGAAAAGAAGCTGATCCGCGCGGCATACTTTAGCAGCAACTTCTGGTCTGCCTCGACCGACATGTTACCAATCCATGCCGCCAGCCTTTCGATGTAGCTTGGATTGAAGTTTGGGTTCTCGGCGGGGAGATAGACCCGCCACTCCTTCGTCGCGTGGTAGTCGAGTTGGTCCAGAATGAATCCGTATTCGGACTTGGCGGATGCATCGCCCGTCATCTCAAAGTCCCACTTGCGAACCAACTTTCTGAGGTCTTCTACGGTCATAACTCCCTCCCTAAAAGCTGCCTCACTATATCCGCAGCAAACGAGCCGAGAGGTGGCGGCACAGCATTCCCGATCACTCTATACTGCGCCTGCTCGTTGCCACGGAAGACGTAGCTGTCAGGGAAACCCTGTATTCGAGCCGCCTCGCGAACCGTGAAGCCCCGTTGCTGCGACGGATGGAGGAAATATCTAGGTGCCCCGAATCGCGTGTCCACGGTGCAACTTGGCTTGTCCCAAGTCAGTCGGCGGAACTTGCCATTAAACGTCCCGACAAGGTCGATGCCCCCGTCAACGCGTCTCAAGTAGCCCTTTACGACCAGGCCTTCCACAAGCCGGTGAAAATGTCCGCCGAGTGCCGCCTCCAAACGGGCGATGGATACGGGGTCGGCATCGCCATGATCCCGTTGGCGCTCCTGCCTCCTGAGCCGCCGGAGTAATTCCAAAACTGTGCGTTCATGCTCGGTGACGCTTCCGAACACCTCCGGTATATCCCATGTCGCGACGGCATTTTCTCCCCCACGAACATTGGAAAGTTTCTGTCCCGGCTTGATCCTTTGAGCAATATGCCAGTCGCGACTGTGTTTGGTCAGTCGTCTGGGATTGTGGTTCGGGTACTTATCCGCTCCAGCAAGAACTGTTCGGAGTTCCCCGCAATGGGCGACGGGGGCCGTGAATTGAATATCTCTACCGGTCCTCCAAGCAAAAAACAGCACACGTCGCCTGAGCTGCGCCATACCCAAATCCGCCGCCTGACAGCGCATGGTATGTGTGCGGTAGCCCGCAAGGCGCATCGTAGTATCGAGCGATTTCAAATAGCGTGCGTGCTCACCAGCCAAAGCACCGGAGACGTTTTCAACGACGAGAACTTTCGGCGACACTCTTCGGGCCATAGTTCCTGTCAGTGTCAGGAGATGATTTCGGTCGTCATTTAGCAACCTCTTACCTGCCGTTGAAAATCCTTGGCAAGGCGGGCCCGCAATCAGCGCATCAACTCCAAACAGCGTTCGCTCGCCGGGGATACCCTGAGTCAGGTCAACGCGGCTTACAGGGCCATCAACATTTGCAGCGAAGTTTTCGACCGCGTCAGGGTCACAGTCAAACGCACCTTTTAAGCGAAAACCACGCGCGGAAAAGCCGAGGTCGAATCCCCCGCACCCAGAGAAGAGGCTGGCAAATATCATTGTTCCGTCATTCATGTCGTTGCTCGTTGCGAGAAACTACCCATTTTCATCCAGGAAGCGGACCTGAAATTCCTTTCGCGGGATTGGTTGGCGGACATGCTGCCATTGGCGAGGACGGGGAAGGTGAAATGTGAGAAGGATGAAGTAAGCAGTGGCGGCAGGGTTTTCGGTTTAGTGTCGCGCTGGCCGAGCCTGTAACGGACGCGGAGGTTGTTTTGCATGGGCTCGCGGGTGGTGACGGCGTCGTGGTCCTTGCTCCACTCGTAGCCGTAGGGCGAATTGACGAACTGGAAGTCGAAACGTTTGTCCGGCAACGGGTCGTTGGAAAGGGTGGTGCCGTGCATGGTGAAAAGTATGAAGGAGGAGGGATGAATGATGAAGAGTTTGTTTTCGTTTTCTTGGAAAGCGTGGTGGAGCTGGCGGGTGGCGTCTTTGAGCGGGAGCGTTTGGAAATTGGCGAGGGCGGATTTCATGGCGACTATTTGAGACGTCTCACGCTGCTGGCAGAGAGGGGGGAGCGCATCTGGGTGATGGCGATTTCGTTGAGTTCCCGCAGGCGTTCCGGCGCAGTCAAGCCCTGGATAATGAGGACGGAGTTAAGACGCTCGAGATTGGCGAGGACGACAAGCTGCTTCAGCGGGGCGTAAAAGGAGTCGTGAAAGGGGTCCCGCTATTTCACATTGCCCGGTCGGGGAGGTGTCGGATAACGGGAACGGATGCCGAGGCAATTAAGAATCGAATACGAGGGAGCGATTTATCACGTGATGAGTCGGGGAGATCGGGGGGAGCCGATTTTCGAAGATGCCAAGGACCGAGAAGCGCTTTTAAAAACGCTATCTCAAGGCTGCGCCTCTTTTTCGATTGGCGTTTCCCGTCTCGCGGGATGTCGACCGCGAGGGGAGAAAACTTCCCGGATCGATATGGGGCGTGATTAAAAGTGTGTGAGGTTCTCTATTTAAGGTAGGGGCAGACCTCCGGGCTGTCCGAAGGAAGAAGGAGCAGCGGGCCAGGGATGTCCCGCCCTACCAGATCTTATTTGCAACCGCCCCCACATTTAATCACACCCATCGGAATGGGGCGCATCTCCGAAATGTGCAAACCAAAGGAATGCGGGCAAGATGCCCACGCTCCTGTGAAGAGGCGTCTTTGCACATTTCAGAGATGCGCCCATCGGTATGAGCGAGAGCTGGGTAGGTCAGTTGGTGGCGATGTCGAAGTGACGGGCGAGCCAATCGGCGACTTGGTCGAAGCCGGGGAGCACGCCGAGGAGGCGGCCGGGTGCCGGGGAGGGGAGGAAGACGGGGACTTGCTCGCGGGTGTGGTCGGTGCCTTGCCACGTGGGGTCGTTGCCGTGGTCGGCTGTGATGATGACGAGGTCGTCGGGTGAGATTTGCGGGAGGAAGGTGGAGAGCCAGCGGTCAAACTCTTCGAGGGCGGCGGCGTAGCCTGACACGTCGCGGCGGTGGCCGAAGAGCATGTCGAAATCTACGAGATTGGCGAAGAGGAGCCCGTTGGCGGTGGGCCAGAGCCGGGAGATGGTTTCCATGCCGTGGGCGTTGGATGTGGTCGGGTGCGATGAGGTGATGCCGCTCGCGGCGAAGATGTCGGAGATTTTTCCGATTCCGGTGACGGGGATGTGGGATTCGGAAAGGGCGTTGAGGATGTTGCGGGGAGGGGGGAGCGAGTAGTCATAACGGTTGGGAGTGCGTTGCCATGCGCCTTCGGTGCCGATGAATGGGCGGGCGATGACGCGGCCTACGGTGCTGGCGTGTTGGCGTGCGATTTTGCAGATGGCGTAGAGTTTTTCGAGGGGGACGATGTTTTCGTGCGCGGCGATTTGGAGGACGGAGTCGGCGGATGTGTAAAGGATCGGGTGGCCGGTGCGGAGGTGTTCTGAGCCGAAGGTGTCAAGGATGGCGGTGCCGCTGGCGGCGATATTGCCGAGAAAGCGGACGCCAGCTTCGGCTTGGATGGATGCGACGAGGTCGGGGGGGAACGTTTCGAAAACAGGGAAAGGTTTTTCGAGAACGACACCCGCGAGTTCCCAGTGGCCTGTGGTGGTGTCCTTGCCGGGGGATTTTTCGGTGAGGACGCCTACGGCTCCGGATGGCGGAGGGGCGGCGGGTTTGCCGGCGGAGAGGTCGAGGGCGGCTTGGAGGCCGAGGGCGCGGAGGGTGGGGATGTTGATCTGCGGGGAGTGCGCGAGGATGTGGGCGAGGGTGTTCGAGCCGGCGTCGCGGTAGTCGGATGCGTCGGGGGCATGGCCGACGCCGACGCTGTCCAAAACTAAAAGTAACGCACGGGCTTTCATTGGATCGATAGTCAGGCTACAAGGGCTGCGAATTATGGACAAGAATACGAAAATCTTTGTGGCGGGGCATCGTGGGATGGCGGGGAGTGCGGTAGTGAGGCGGCTGGAGGCTGAGGGGTTTGAGGGGATCGTCGTGCGGACGCGGGCCGAGGTGGATTTGCTGAACCGAGGGGCGGTGCGGGATTTTTTTGAGAAAGAACGGCCTGAGATGGTGGTGGATGCGGCGGCACGGGTTGGCGGGATTGCGGCGAATTTCGAGAAGCCCGTGGAGTTCCTGCTGGAGAACGTGACGATCCAGAACAACCTGATCGAAGCGGCTGCGGATTTTGGGGTCAGGAAACTGCTATTTCTCGGCAGCTCGTGTATCTACCCGAAATTTGCGCCGCAGCCGATTTCGGAATCGTCTTTATTGACCGGGTCGTTGGAGCCGACGAATGACGCCTACGCGCTGGCGAAGATTGCGGGGATTAGGCTTTGCCAGGCTTACTCGACGCAGTATGGGAAAAATTTCGTTTCGGCGATGCCGACGAATCTTTACGGGCCGAATGACAATTTTGATTTGAGGACCTCGCATGTCTTGCCGGCGTTAATCCGGAAGGTGCATGAGGCGAAGGGGAGCGGTGCGCCGACGGTGAGTGTGTGGGGTTCGGGAAATCCGCGGCGCGAGTTTCTGCACGTGGACGACTTGGCTTCGGCTTGTGTGTTTTTGCTGCGCAACTATGACTCGCCGGAGATCGTGAACGTCGGGTGTGGGGAGGATGTGACGATCCGGGAGCTGGTGGAGACGGTCTGCGACGTTTTGGATTATCGCGGTGAGCTGGTGTTCGATACATCGAAACCGGACGGGACGCCACGAAAGCTGCTCAACGTCGAGAAGCTGTTCGGCATGGGCTGGGCTCCATCGATCCCATTGCGGGAAGGGATCGCGGGAGCCTATGCGTGGTTTTTGCAGTCGCGGTTTTGCGAGGCCCGTTAGGCGCCTTTGAGGGTCTCGGCAGCAAGAACCTCGCGGCGGACGCTGGTGCCGCGCAGGCGGGACGACCAGAGGACGATGGGGGCGGCGATGAAGATCGACGAGTAAGTGCCGACAAGGATGCCGATGAGGATGGCGAACGAGAAGTCGCGCAGCACGCTGCCGCCCAGGAAATACAGGGCGCCGACGGAGAGCAGGGTGGTGCCGCCGGTGAGGATGGTGCGGCCGAGCGTCTCGTTGATGCTGGTATTCATGAGCGTCTGGATAGTGCCGCGTTCGCCGTTTTTTAGGCCTTCGCGAATGCGGTCAAAGACGACGATGGTATCGTTGATGGAATAGCCCGCGATGGTGAGGACCGCGCCAACCATGACGAGGGAGAGTTCGCCGCCGATGAGGGAAAAGATGCCGAGCGTGATGATGACGTCGTGGAGAAGGGCGACGACGGCACCGAGCGCGAACGAGAATTCGAAGCGGAGCGTGACATAGATCAGGATAGCTAACATGCCGAGACCGAGGGCCCAAAAGGCGCGTTTGGCAAATTCGAGGCCGATCTGGGCGCCCACGGTATCCTGACCGACGGGAGTGACGCCGCGATCTGGAAAGGCGGTTTGCAATTCGGTGAGGAGAGCTTGGGATGTGCCTTGGGGGCTGCGGAGGGTGAGCATTTCTTTGACGCCTTCGCGTTCGTATTGGATGACAACGTCGGGGTTGCTGATTTTATCGCGTGCTTCCTTGAGCGAGATGGGAAGCTTGGAATCGATGACGAGGAGGTCACCGCCGCGGAAATCGATACCGAAATTATGTTCACCGCGGAGGGCGAAAACGGCGATGGATCCACCGATCATCAACAGGGAGACAACGGCGGCGATGTTGCGTTTGCCGAGGAAGTCGAATCTGTGCTTAGGGATGAGATCGAGCATCGTGAGCTTTTTGAGTCCGCCCTTATCGACGAGCCAGCGGAAGGCGGTGCGGGTGAAGAGGAGGGAGGAGAACATCGAGGCGATGATGCCGAGAGTGAGCGTGACTGCGAAGCCCTTTACCGAGCCAGTTGCCTGCCAGAAGAGGATAACGGCGGTGATGAGCGTGGTGGCGTTGGCGTCGAAAATCGCGCTGAAGGCCTTATCGTAAGCGCCGGAGAGCGCGGCGGGAAGAGACTTGCCGGCGGCCATTTCTTCGCGAAGGCGCTCGTAGATGAGGACGTTGGCATCAATGGCCATACCGATGGTGAGGATAATGCCGGCGATACCGGGGAGCGTGAGGGTGAAGTTGAACATCGCCATCGCGCCGAAAAGGATGATGATGTTCACAAACAAACCGACGATCGCTACGACTCCAGCGAAGCGGTAGTAGAGAAAGACGAAGGCCATGACCATGACAAGGCCAACGACGCCGGCGGCAATGCCGCTGTTGACGGAATCCGCGCCGAGAGAAGCTGAAACGCTCCGGGTTTCCTCGATTAATACGGGGACGCGGAGAGGGTTTTCGAGGGCACTGGCGAGATCACGGGCTTCTTTATCGGAGAAGTGACCCGTGATTTGAGCGCGTCCGCCAAAGTGATCGCTCTGGAGAACGGGAGCAGAGATGACCTCGCCGTCGAGGATGATAGCCATCTGGCGGCCCTTGTTCTGAGCGGCGACGTTGTCGAAGAGTCGGGCCCCTTCGCCATCAAATTCGAGCGAGACGCCGTAGCCTTGCTGGTCAAAGTAGGCGATGGCACTTTTCACGTATTCGCCAGTGAGAGCGGGGCGGCGGGTGACGAGAATCTGTGTCTCGACCTTTTCGGTCTTTCCGACTTTGTAGGTCTTGAGCACGAGGTTTGGGGGCATGACTTCTTCGCCCGCCTGAATGCGTGCGATGCGGTCTTCGCCTCCTTCGTCCACAATGGCGAACTCGAGCTTGGCGACTTTTTGGAGCTGGCTTTTCGCGTCTTCGATCTGAGCAGCGTCGAGGCCCGCAATTTGGACCATGATGCGGTCTTTGCCTTGAGGGGTGATGACGGGTTCGCTGACGCCGAATTGGTCCACGCGTTTGCGGATGACTTCGACGGCTTGTTCGAGGAGATCTTTTGTGATGCCGCCTTCGGTTTGGGGGATCAATCGAATGAGGAAGGATGTGCCCCCGCGGAGATCGAGGCCGAGGCGGATTTTTTCTTTCGGCGGGACGATTTGTTCGAGGCAGAAGGCCACGAGGAAAACAGTGAGAATAAGGCCCAGCCAGCGTTTGCGGGGGGCAAGCTCGGTGGCGAAATACCAGACGAACAGGACGAGGAGAGCGAGACCGAAAGAGAATGTGAGTGCGGGAGACATCGTGAGGAGCGGCCCGGGGGCGAGCCTGAAAGAGGTTTAGGCCGAGGCGTCGGAGTCTGCGGATTTTTTCACTGCGGCAACAGCGGCGCGGTCGAATTCCACTTTAACGTTGTCTGCGATTTTGATGATGAGCGTTTTGTCTTTAACGTTGGCGACAGTCCCGTGAATGCCTGAGCTGGTCACCACTTCGTCGCCCGTCTTGATGGCGGAGACGAGCTTCTCGTGGTCTTTAGTGCGTTTTTGTTGGGGACGGATGAGGAGAAAGTAGAAGATGATGAAAATGAAAACCAGAGGCATCATCGACATGAGGAGGCTGGGTTGCTCGGGGGTGGCTGGCGTAGTTTGGGCGAGTAGGAAGAGGTCGGTGATATTCATTGCGAGCCTGCCAAGATAGTGCTCGGATGGCGGTTGGCAAGCACTCCGTGGGCGGTTTTTGAGTGATGATTCAGCGAGGTCACGAGCGCGCGAATTTCGTTGGGGTGTATGATACCTACAGTTGCCGGGAGAAATGATTATTGAACTGGCTCAGGAGATAGAGTTCCAGACGCCGGTCTGCGTTCAACGTTCGGGAAGGCTTGCGGGAGCGTGTTGAAGATGAATAATGTTTATTGTCTGGAACGCCATTTCCGATGGCGTGAAAAAGAAACGCGATTTTTTAATTTTCTGCTTGCGTATCGAAAACCGATTCGTAAACTCCTCCCTCCCGCAAGCCGTCGGGTAGACGCGATAACCACCGCAGTGTGGTTTTTTTGTCTCCTGATCAATTCGAGGCCCTGAAGGAAATTATTTAACCAATGACATCGCACACGAACATCGCCGTCGCATCCGCCCTTATCGGGAGCGTTCTGACTTTTTGTGCCAAGTCCTTTTAAACATGAGCGCAACCGTTCTTACAGCCGAAGCCGCACAGAAAGCGAAAATTGAAATCATCACTGACGACTCTAAAGGGCGTCAGGCCGTTCACGACGTCGTTGTCGCGATCCAAGCTGCCCGTCGCAGCGGCACAGCGTGTGC
>JBBRHN010000065.1:0-9263 GCA_038222685.1 Chthoniobacterales bacterium
GCGGAACTCGTATGAAGTTTTCTCTGCTCGGCGACAGGCTTTCCGGCGGGAGTGGAATCGAGACGTTGATGGATGACCTTGGGCACGCGCTTGCCTCGTCCGGCCCGTCGCCTCACATGCTCGGCGGCGGAAATCCCGCGCACATTCCCGGGATGGAGGCGGTGTGGGCTTCGCGGATGAACGACATCGTTTCGGATCCCGCGAAGCTCCGTCGCACGCTGGCCATCTACGACCCGCCGCGCGGAAATCCCGGCTGCATCGAAGCACTTGCCACACTCCTGCGCGAAGAGCTTGGCTGGCCGGTCGGACCGGAAAACATCGCTGTCACTGCGGGAGGGCAAACCGCGTTTTTCTTTCTCTTCAATCTCTTTGGCGGTCACGACGCGGACGGATGCGTGGGGCGCATTCTGTTTCCGCTCATGCCGGAGTATATTGGCTACGCGAACCAAGCCCTTGAGCCCGGACTCTTCCGAGCGCACCGTCCGCGCATTGAGGAAACCGGACCGCACCGCTTTAAGTATCACATCGACTTTGAAACATTGAATCCCGGGCCGGAAGTGCGAGCGATGTGCGTGTCGAGGCCGACGAACCCGAGCGGGAACCTTTTGTCTGATGCCGCGATGGCGCGACTCGCCTCTCTGGCCGAAGCGCGGGGAATTCCCCTTATCATCGACAATGCGTATGGCTGGCCATTTCCTGGCATCGTGTTTGGTGAAGCCACTCCGCCGTGGAACGATCAAACGATTCACGTCATGAGCTTGTCGAAGTTCGGGCTTCCCGGCACGCGCACTGCGTTTGTGATTGCGCCGCCGGAGGTCGCCTCTGCCGTGTCGTCGATGATGGCGGTGAGCGGGCTGGCAAACGGGAACTTCGGTCAGGCCATTGTCGGGCCTTTGATTGCTGATCGATCGATTCTTGCGTTGAGCCGCGATGTCGTGCGGCCGTTTTATTTGCAAAAGCGCGATCGTGCGCTGGAGGCGATCGCGGAATTTTTCCCCGACGACCTGCCGTATGCGCTCCACGAGTGCGGCGGGGCGATGTTTCTCTGGCTCTGGTTGCCCGGGAGTCGGCGCACGTCGCGCGAGCTTTACGAGGCCCTCAAAGCACGCGGTGTTCTCGTCGTGCCCGGCGAGTATTTTTTCTTCGGCTTGCATGAAGATTGGAGGCACCGCCACGAATGCCTCCGCATCTCGTTTGCCATGCCTGAAGAGGACGTCCGCGCCGGGCTCCGCATCATCGCCGACGAGGTCGCAAGAGCTTAGAAACCTTCGTTGCTCCCAGAAATCGGGCTTGGGGTTGTTTTGCAGAACGCTTGCTTGAATGCCCAAAATCGGGGATGCTGAGGGGTTACATGGCGAACCGTCTGCGAAACAACTGGGCTGCGACATTTTTTGTCGGGCTCGCGATGATCTGCCTGGGGCTCTACCTTTTTCTGTCGCTCCAGACCTATGATCCGAGGGATATTCCCGTCTGGGCACCGTTGTTGGAGGTGGTCGCGAAAACCTCGCCGGTCACTCACAACATGGGCGGTGTTCTCGGTGCGCTTTTTGCCGGGTATACGTTATTTTTCTTCGGCGCGGCGGCTTATTTGCTAGCGGTCATGCTGCTCGGCTACGGCGTGGCGAAATGGTTTGTGCGCGATTACTCGCTGCGAGATCGGGCGGGGTGGGGGGCTTTGATGGTTTTGCTTGGCGCGTGTTTGTTGGAGATTCAGCCGTGGGTTTTGCAGGACTGGGACGAGTGGATTCGTATCGAGGGGCCGGGCGGATGGTTCGGTTTGTGGATTGGCGGCAGGGCGATTGAAAAAGTGCTCGGGCCTGCGTCGGCAGCGCTTCTCATTTTGCTCTACGTGATGAGTCTGATTTTTGCGGTCTCAACGCATCCGATCCGCGACGCGCGGTATACTTGGAAATCCTTTCTCAAGTGGCGCGAGGTTCGACGGGTGGCGAAACTCCAGCGTTTGGGTGAAGAGCGTCGTCTCGATTTGGAACGCAAGGCTCTCGAGAAAAAAGCCGAGAAGCTCGAAAAAAAGCTCAAGAAAACCCCCGGCGTGCCGGAACCCGAACCCGTCCGCCCGTTCGTCGCCGCAGTCGAACCCGAGATCATCGACGCCACGGCACCGGCGCCGCCGTCGAAAAAGCCAAAGCTCGCGGATTTGCAGCTAGCGAAAGACGCTTCCGCCGGGATCAAGCCCGGCCTTGCCGGAGTTCACCTCGACAACTACACCCTCCCCGGGCTCGACCTCCTCGATGTGCAGGACGAAGCCGACCGTGAGCCGCTCGATCGCGGCGAGCTTCTCACAATCCAGGGACTCATTATCGAAACATTGATGCAGTTTGGCATCCGTGCGACGCCCGGCACGATCACGAAGGGCCCGACGATCACGCGCTACGAGGTTTATCCCGACGTTGGTGTGCGCGTGGATAAAATCGTCGCTCTTGAGCGCGACATTGCGCGGGCCACGCGTGCTGAGCGCATCAACATCCTCGCTCCGATCCCGGGCAAGGATACGGTCGGCATCGAGATTGCGAACTCGAAAAAAGTCAAAGTTACGCTTCGCGAATTATTTGAAAAAGACGCATGGCGTGAGAGTTCATCGAAGCTCCCGCTTGCCCTCGGGATGGACGTTTATGGCCACACGATCATCGGCGATCTTGCGAAAATGCCGCACTGCCTCGTCGCTGGCACGACCGGCAGCGGCAAGAGCGTTTGCATCAATTCCATCATCGCGAGCCTTCTCTTTCGATTTTCGCCCGAGCAACTGCGCTTCATCATGATCGACCCCAAAGTGGTCGAAATGCAGATTTACAATACGCTTCCGCATTTGATCACACCGGTTGTCACCGATCCCAAAAAAGTCCTGCTCGCACTTCGGTGGGTCGTCGATGAAATGGAGCTGCGCTACCGGATTTTCGCGAAGTGCTCGGTGAAAAACATCTCCGCCTTTAACGACCGTCCGTTGCCAAAATCGCAGGCGGAACTCGATGCCGAGCAGGCCGCGCTCAAGCCGGTCGTCGAAGATCCTTTGTCCGAGCTTGTGGACGGGGAAGAGCCCGATGAAGAACCCATGCCGCCGATCAAGGTTGCGCGCGACGATGAGATCATCGTGCCGGATCGCATGCCATTCATCGTCGTCATCATCGATGAGTTGGCCGATCTCATGCAGACGGCACCCGCCGATGTCGAGAGTGCCATCGCCCGCATTACTCAAATGGCGCGCGCCGCGGGCATTCACATGATCGTGGCCACGCAGACGCCACGTGCCGACGTTGTCACGGGTATCATCAAAGCCAACATTCCGAGCCGCATCGCGTTCCAAGTGGCTTCGAAGATCGACAGCCGTGTGATTCTCGATGAGAACGGCGCGGAGAAGCTTCTCGGTCAAGGCGACATGCTTTATCTCCCGCCGGGCACGTCGAAGTTTGCTCGCGCTCAAGGCGTGCTTGTCACCGAAGAAGAGATTCATCGCATCGTCGAGTTTGTCTCGAAACAAGCCGAGCCAAAGTTCGACGCCGGCATCCACGAGAAGCTGACGAGTTCCTCCATTCCTGAGGAGGAAGTGAGCGATCAGGACGAAGAACTCGTCACTCGCTGCCTCGAGATCATCCAGCAGGAAAACCGCGCTTCCACCTCCATGCTTCAACGTCGTCTCAAGCTGGGATATACGCGCGCTGCACGAGTGATGGACATTCTTGAGCAACGGGGCATCGTGGGGCCGAAGGATGGCGCGAAAGATCGCGAGATCCTCGTCGATCTCAACGAAGACGCCGCTTACTAAAACCAATTGCAATGAGCAAAAAATCTCTGCCAGTGACTGTGGAACTTTTCGTCGGAGCCCGACTCGGGGCGGCGCGAGAGAATGCGGGCATCTCGCTCGAACAAGCCGCCCGCGACACTCGCATCCGGGTTCTACGCCTCAAAGAAATCGAGGCTGACGATTTTGCCGGCTTCGCGCACCCGACCTACGCCCGGCTTTTCCTTCTCGATTACGCCGCGTATCTCGGAGTGCCCGCTGACGAAATTCGACCCTTGTTGCCCGATCAGACGGCACCGTCGCCTGCCGGATTTCAATATCTCGATGCGCTTGATCACTCGATGCAGCCGCGCGAGGGGCATCTGCTTGCAAAACGCCGCCGCCGCCGCGTTGTGGCAACCATCGTTTCTCTCCTCGCGCTGATCGCTCTTCTCGTCGTCGGCATCTACTTCTGGCGGACCCTCCAAAAAATTGACCGCATTACGCCGCGCTCCACGGAGATGACTGGCGTTACGCCCACTCCGACCCCTGAACCGACATCGACGCCAGAGCCTGTCGCCACGCCTGAGCCGACGCCGGAGTCCGAATCTCCATCGCTGTGGGAAATGACCCCGGAGACGACGCCCACACCATGACCGCGCTGGAGCCTAAAAAAATCGGAATGATCAGCCTCGGCTGCGCAAAGAATCTTGTGGATGCCGAGATCATGCTCGGCGGCGCGAGGGCCGAGGGATTTGAAATCACCGCCGATCCCGACGAGGCCGATGTGGTCGTTGTTAATACCTGCGGTTTCATCGACACGGCCAAGCAGGAGAGTGTCGATGCTATTTTGGAATCGCACCGCCTCCGCGGACTCCGCGCGCGGCCCGGGCAGAAGCTCGTCGTCAGCGGTTGTATGTCGCAGCGATTTTCCAAGGAGCTCATCGCCGAGATGCCCGAAGTGGATGCGTTTATCGGTCTCGACCAAGTCGCCGATGCTGGAAAAATCTTTCGCCGAGTGCTGGAAGATGATGGCGGGGTGCTGAACTTAGTCACCCCTAAATCCCGCTACATTCCCGACTACGCCACGCCGCGCTTTCGTCTCACTCCCACACATACCGCCTACGTCAAAATCGCCGAAGGCTGCAATCACCCGTGCAGTTTTTGCGTAATCCCGCAAATGCGCGGACGCCACCGCAGCCGGACGGTGGACTCCGTCGTGCGCGAAGTCCGCCAGCTCGTGGCCGAGGGCGTCAAAGAGATCAATCTCATCAGCCAGGACACCACGTATTTCGGGATGGACCTCTGGGAGGAAAAAGCCGGCCCGCGCCAGCCAGTGAACCCTGCGCGCGGCACAACGCTCATCCATCTCCTTGACGAACTCGCGGAGATCGGCGGCGATTTCTGGGTCCGTTTGCTCTACACCCACCCCGCGCACTGGAGCGACGAACTCATTGCCGCCATTGCGCGCAATCCCAAAGTTGCGCGCTACGTGGACATGCCACTCCAGCACATCCACGCCGACATGCTCGCCACCATGCGACGCGAGACCTCGCGCGAACACATCGAGAGCCTTATCACCCGACTTCGCGCCGGCATCCCCGGACTTGCCATTCGCACGACTTTTATCGTCGGGTTTCCGGGCGAAACCGAAGAGCATTTTTCATCTTTGATGGAGTTCATCGAAACCACCCGCTTCGAGCGACTCGGGGTCTTTTGCTACTCCCAGGAAGAAGGTTCCCGCGCCGGGCGCATGGAGAATCAAATCCCCACGCGCACCAAAAACCGCCGCTTCCGCGAAGCCATGAAACTCCAGCAAAAAATCGCCGCCGACATGGCCGCAAGCTGGAAGGGGAAAACCGTCCGCATCCTGGTCGAGCAACCCAATGTCGGACGCACCGAAGCCGATGCTCCCGAAGTCGATTGCCGCGTCATCCTCACCGAAGCCCGCGAAGTCGGCACGTTCATCAACGGCCACGTCGTTGGCTCTCAAGTTTACGACCTCATCGCCGAGCCGATCGCTTAACGTTCTAGATTACCGCAACTCCTCGGGCAGTTGCGGCTGAAGGTTTTTGACGTGTTGAACGGCGTCTTTGTGGCAGACGAGGATGGCGTCCGGTGTTTCCACGACAACGAGGTCTTGCACCCCGCAGAGGGCGATGGTGCGGCCGTTGGAGACTGCGACATTGCCAGTGGATCCATGTTGGATCACTGGCCCGCGAACGCTGTTGCCATGCGGGTCGAGGCCAAGGTGGGCGGGGAGCGCCGTCCAGGCGCCGACGTCGTCCCAGTCAAATTCCGAGAGCACGGCAACGACTTCTCCCGCGTGTTCCATGATCGCGTAATCGACTGAGATTTTCGGCAGATTGGCAAAATGCGCAGCGAGATACGGCGCGATGGGGAGGCCGGGGGTGAGTCCTTCGATGAACGCTGCGAGCTCGGGCTTTTGACGTTTGGCTTCGGCGATGAAAGTCGATGCCTGCCAGAGAAAAATACCGGCGTTCCAGTAGAAGTTGCCGTCTTCAAAATAAGCAGTCGCCGTTGCGAGATCCGGCTTTTCAACAAAACGCTGGAGTCGCCGAATTTCGCTGCCGCGTGCGCCGGCCGCAAGTGGCGCACCGGTTTCTAGGTAGCCAAATCCGGTCGCCGCGTGGGTTGGCGGAACGCCCAGCGTAACGATGGCAGGGCCGCTGGCTGCCACGTCGACGGCGTCGGAGAACTGGTCGCGGAATTTGGCGACATTATGGATCATCGCATCCGCAGGCAGAATGGCGCAAATGGCATCCGGCCTGAGTTGGGCCGCGATGGCCGTTGCCAGGGCGCACGCCGGGGCCGTATCGCGCTTGGCGGGCTCGGCGATGACGTTTTCTGCCGGGATCGACGCGACGACCGCGCGGGTCTCGGCGACCTGCATTTCATTGGTTAAAATAAAAACGTGCTCTGGCGGAACAATGCCGTTGAGGCGAGCGACGGTCGCTTCCAACATCGTTTGATCGCCGAGGAGACGCAGGAGATGTTTGGGCGTTCTCTGGCGGCTCATCGGCCAGAAGCGCTCTCCGCTGCCACCGGCCATAATAAAGACGAACAAACGATCAGAATTTTGCATAGGGTTCTCTGGAAGACTCATGACTCTATCGCACGCGGCGTGTCGAGACACGAAAAAGGTTACGTGCAAGTCGGAGCGGGCGACCCCCCGAAATCTGTAGGTTCAGACAACCAGAGGTTTAAGGAAAGGGGTTGAGACGATTATTGGTAGGGAGGGATCGCCGAGCCATCCCTATCCATCTCGGGGCGGCTACGACGCTGGCGCGCCGTCGCAAAGATATCGACGTTCCCGGGGTTTTTGCACGTTTCAAGGATGTGCCCGTCGGTAATTCCCGGACAACCGAACTTCGCCGAAGCCTCCCTTTCGAGGGCGGTGCCGACTACATGACGTTGTCTTGGGCGACGGCGAGCGTTTTGTTGAGCTCGGCGAGGACCCCGATGGCGCGCTCCTCTTGAAGGCTCAATGGTTTGTCGCGGTCTGGAGAAGCACTCGCGCGGTAACCGGCGACTTCCGTCACGAGCATTCTAGCGGTGGCGATGACGGCGCGGAGTTGTTTGATCGACTCCTTATCCGTGCGGTTTTCGGTATTGATTTGCTTGAAGAGGCGGATCTGGAGTTCGAGCCAGGCGAGTGCTGCGTTGAGGGCGTTGATGCCGCCTACTAGTTGTCCGTCAGGCGTGAACGATGGCGGAAGCGGATCGTTCGGGCGAATTGGGATGACGGACTCGGGGTTTTCGGCAATGCCGCGAGTGGCTTTTGGATTGGTGATAATCGTCGGTGTAATGAAGACAATTAGGTTTTTCTTCTGGCGGGCGCGGGTCTTGCTCTTAAAGAGCTGGCCTACGCCCGGAATGTCCTGTAGGAACGGGATGCCGTTATTGACGCGGGAGTCGTCGACGGATTCCAGCCCGCCCACGGCCAGCGTGTAGCCCGAGTTGACTTGCAACGAAGCGTTGTAAACGCGTTGAGAGGTGCGCGGATATTGGTTCGGGCCAGTTCCGAGATCGATCGTAACGGCACCTGGAAGAATATTGGAAATCGTAATCGCCACCGACATTGCCACTTGGTCCAAACCGATAGCTTTCGGCAGGATATTAATCTGCGTGCCCACAGGGAGATAGGCGAGCGTGCCGACGTTTTGTCCACCTGTGCCGCTGGCAGAGATCTGGGTCACGCCGGCGTTGATCGGTGTGTTCTCAGCAGTCGTGATCGCGACTTCGCGGTTGTTGACGGTGAGCACACGCGGATACTGCACCATGCTGGTCTTTGTGTCCGACATGAAGGCTTGGAGTGCCAACTGCACTTGGCTGACGCTGAGGACGGCGGAGTAACCGGTGCTGAAGGCGAAGCCCGAGGCACTCTGGTTTGGCACGCCGGTTTGGGCGTTTTGGGTAAAACCTGCACCGGCCGTGATACCTTGAAACGGGTCGCCCACTCTTGCTTCAATGTCTCGCGCTGTAAGGGAAAACCCTCCGTCGGCGAGCGTCCCTGCCCAGTTGATGCCGAGTTCCTTCCTTGGATCGCGGGTTGTTTCGAAGAATTTCACCTCAATGGCGATGAGTGCCTGCGGTTGATCGACGGCCAGCAGGTAATCCGCGATCCATTTGTGTTGCGCGCGGGTAGCGACGACCCAGAGCGTGTTATTATCCGAATTGTAAACGACTTGCGGTGTCTGCGGCGGAACGTAAACGGGATTGAGTTGGCCTGTGGGCGTGACCTCCGTAGAGAGAGCGCTTGTTTGAGTTGCGTTGACCGCTGCGGCTACGTTCGAGCCCTCTCTAGCTGTCTCGCCAGTGACTTCGCCGTCGGCGTTGTACGAAATAGGAGGCAAGCCGAGCATGGTGCGCACTTCGTTGACGATGCGCGGCGCGGATGCGGCGAACACGTTTTGCGACTGCTGGAGAGGAAGGCTGGCGCTGGCGATTGTCGTTTGATTTTCATTCCCTTGGTTCTGCTGCGCCTGTGCTGCGCTGACAAACCTCACGCGATCCACAGGGTCGTAGACCAGTCTGTAAGCGACGCCGATGAGTTTATTATCCTCCTCCTGCTGAGCGCGTTTTTCGAAGGACTCGTCGATGGCGCGCATATACCAAACTCCATTTTGGAAAGTGAGCCTGACTCCGTTGTCGCGGCAAACGGCTTCGAGCGCTGCGAACGGGCTCGCCTCGAGCGTAAAAGTCACGAGCCGGCGATTCGCGGCGTCGCCTTCGGGCATTCCCACGAAAGGGAGTCCGGCATCGTCGGCGAGGTAGCGGAGAACATCGCGGAGCGAGGCGCGATCAAAGGAAAATAGGCGCGGCGGCTGATTGCGGAGGCGAGTTGCGGCTACGTTGCCCGGGCCGTAGTCGGGATACATCGAGTTTCGCGGCGGTTCGACAACAAACGGTTGCTGACCTTGGGAGGGCGCACTCGTCAAGATGGCCGCGAGGACGAGCGCGACGACCGGAGCGCAGAAGTTTTTTGAGATGAGCATTGGTCGGATTT
>JBBRHN010000066.1:0-9245 GCA_038222685.1 Chthoniobacterales bacterium
GCGAACACGCTGGCGGTTTTTGCGCGGCTGGAGGCGAAGGGGATTCTCTAATGAACCTGAAACGATTTTTTGAGTTTCGTGAGCTGCGGGACGACCCGAAGCCGTTCATGTCACACTTGGAGGACCTGCGTGGCACGCTGATTAAGATAGCACTCGCGCTTGGGGTTTCCATGACGTTGTGCTTCATGCTTCGCACGGACTTGGCGGCGATTGTGCAGCGGCCGCTCATTGCGGTGGATCCGGCGCACGCCTCGAATTTGCAATCGCTTGGCGTGGCTGATTCGTTCACGATCTCGCTAGAGCTGGCGTTTTACGGCGGGCTGGTGTTGGCGTTTCCGTTCATTCTGTATTTTTTGGCGCAGTTTGTTTTGCCTGCGCTCACTCCGGGCGAGAAAAAAGCATTGTTTCCGGCGGCGATTGTGGGATTCGGGTTGTTCCTCGGCGGCGTGAGCTTCGCTTACTTCATTGTGCTGCCGCAAACGCTGGAGTTTTTCTTTCAAGATGCCAAGTCGATGAGTTGGCAACCGACTTGGACAGTGCGGGAGTATTATTCGTTCACGACGCAGTTTGTGATTGGATTCGGGCTGGCCTTCGAGCTGCCGGTGGTTGTGCTGTTGCTGGTCAAGCTCGGGATCGTGAACTACGAGACGTTGCGCAGGACGAGGGCGTTTGCGGTCATTATCATTTTTGTGGTCGCGGCGATCATCACGCCGACCTCGGACATCCTCACGCTCGTTTTGATGGGCGGGCCGATGTATGTGCTTTACGAGATTTGTATCGGGATTGCATGGCTTATGAATCGTCGGAGTGCCGGCGAGTAGGAATCCAACGGATAGACAACGGCGCCAAAAAACAAAGACTCGCAAACAGGCACCATGCGACGCCGGTTGCGCAAACGAGGCCAAGCCCACTGAGAGCCGGGTTGCTCGCGAGCATGAGTGCGCCAAAGCCCGTAACAGTGGTAAGTCCGCTGATGAGGACGGGCTTCATTACGGCTTGAAGATTGGCGATGGCATTGCCGGGTTCGCGCGACGCCAGCACAAGATGAACGCCGTAGTCCACGCCGACGGCGAGGATGAGCGGGAATGCGAGGACGTTGAGGAGATTAATTTGTTGGTTGGCCAGTTTGAGTGTGGCGACCGTGCCGCAGAGAGCGAAAGCGAGCGTTGCGGCGTGGAGCAGCAGCGGGCGGATATCGCGATAGGTGGCAAGCAGGACCGCGAGAATGATGACAACGACGAGGCTGCCGAAAACCAAAAGCTCACGGGTGGCCCAGGGAACGAGGTCGTGGAGCATTTGACTCCAGCCTGTGACGAGAACATTGGGCGCAACGCCGAGAATCTCTTCCTCCAAGGCTTGTCGTTGCTCGGAGGAGGCACCGGGATCGAGGCGGAGATAGTAGATGACATGTTGTGATTCGGGCGAGATGGAGCGATCCAACACAAACCACCACGGCGACGTCGGAGGGAGGCGGTGGACGAGCGAATCTCCCGATTGCATCGCGCGGAGGAGGCGAACGCCCGAGTCGAGTGCGCCCGGCGCAAGGTTTGCCGCGCGCTCCGCTGCGGTAATTGCGGATTCCACGCCTTCGAGATCGAGGGCGGCGAGACGGGCGCGATTGCGCTCTGTGTTTTCCGCATTCGTGACAAGTGGAGAGGGACTCGAAAACGAGCGGATGAGTCCGCGCTCGCGAAGATCCTCGAGTTTGGCATCCAGCGCAGGGAGGCTCTCCGGCTCTTGGACGACGACCATCACGGGCTCAAACGCGGCCGGGAATTTCTCCAAGATACGGCTGAGGGCCTGAGCGGCGGGAATGTTTTTGGGCTCAAGCGAATGGGTGGATGTATCGAAGCTGAGGGTTCGCCACGGGATAAACGCGATCAATACGGATGTCGCGAGGACCGCGCTCGCGAAGGGAAGAATTGGAGGCGTGAGAAATCCGCGACAGAACGAGAGAACGGGATCAGCACTGGTTCGAATGCGCGGTTCGCGCTGGAAAAGTGGCATCAGGCAAATCATGCCAATCGCGCTGGTGAAAACTCCGATGGCGATCAGGATTCCGAGTTGCCCAAAAGCCGCCGACCCACTGAAAACCAAGGCGGCGAAGCCGAGCCCGGTCGAGACGGCGACCCAAAGTATGCCGGGTGCGGAGACAGAGATTGCATCGCAAATCGCGGCTTCGCGCGCTTTTCCAGACGCGCGTGCTCCGAGATAGCGTTGGTAGAGAAGCAGGCTGAAATCATCGCCGAGTCCGACGAGGATTGAACAGAATCCCATTGCGACGATGTTGAGTTTGTCAAAAAGCAGAGAACCTGCCGCGACGGAGACTAAGCAGGTGAGAGCGAGGATGAGAACGGAACCCACAAGCGGCAGCAGCGAGCGGAACGAGAGCCAGAAAAGCAAAGTGACCGCGAGCAACGAAGCGAGGCTGGTGGCCGCGATGTCGCGTTGCATGCTTTGGGAAATCTCATCGACGTAAGCGCTTCGACCGGTGACCGAGATGACGGGTGGATTCGTGCCCGCAGTCTGTCGAAACGTTTCAACAAAAGCGTGCACGTCACGCATCAGGTTCCGGCACGAGTCCGCAGAGAGATCGGGCTGCGAGGTGATGACCGGGATGAGTTGCGTCTCGCCGGCGACGAGATCGAATGCTTCGCTAACGGAGAGCTTGGAGGCGATCTCGGCGGCGGTGGGGGCGACGATGCCGAGAGGGTCGTTTTGCAATTCAAGCCGGGCAAGTGGGGAACCTGCGGCAACACGCGAGGCGAGTTGGGCGATGCGGGCCGAGATGCGATCCGGCTCCAAGTGCGTGAGCGTTCGATCAAACGCCTCTTCGTTCTGGCCGAGAACGAGGGGGCCGATCAAATCCGGCAGTGTCTCGCGGCCCTCCGCTGACTCTGTTGGCGGACTGTCGAGAACGCGGAGCGCCCAAGGTTGTTGGCGAAGGGCCTCGACGAAATCACTCGCGATCGCTTCGTCGTGAGTCTCGATGAGAAACGCGAGTTCGCGCGCCGAGTTAAAGCGGGAGTTGTAGATTTTGAGGCCCTCGACGGCGGGCGTTCCGGCAGGGAGGAGATTGAGAATCTCGGAGTCGAACGATTGCTTGGTGCGAAGAACAAAAAGGCTCGCGGCGATGAGAACCGCGACCGCAGCGATCAGCGTCGCCGGACGACGAACGGCCAATCTGGCTAGCAGACCGGCGAGGGGTTTCACACGTTGAAGCGAAACTCAACAACATCGCCGTCCTGCACGACGTATTCCTTGCCTTCGAGCCGAAGCTTGCCGGCCTCGCGGGCCTTGGCTTCTGAGCCGAACGCCATGAGGTCATCGAAGGCAATGATCTGCGCAGCAATAAACCCGCGTTCAAAATCGGAGTGGATCACGCCCGCGGCGGCGGGAGCTTTGTCGCCCGCATGGATGGTCCAAGCACGGGTTTCTTTCGGTCCGGTTGTGAGATACGTGCGGAGTCCAAGCAACAGATATGCCGCGCGGATGAGCTGGCTCACGCCGCTGTCCGTTACCCCGAGACCGGAGAGGAATTCGAGAGCTTCGGCGGGCGGGAGATCCGCAAGTTCGCTTTCGATTTGAGCACTGATGACGACGGCCTCGCTGCCGAGGTGAGTGGCGGCATACTCGCGGACGGCGCGAACGAAGTTGGCGGCGGGTGAGTCGCCGTCGAGCGAGGCGAGATCGTTCTCTCCGACGTTGCACGCGAAGAGTGTGGGTTTCGAGGAGAGTAGGAAAAATCCGTCGAGGAGGATTTTTTCCTCTGGCGAGAGTTCGGCGGTGAGGGCGGGTTTGCCTTGGTCGAGATGGGGAGTGAGTTTTTCGGCGAGGGCAAGTTCGGCTTTGGCGGCCTTGTCTCCGCTGCGTGCGCCTTTTTGGGAGCGCTCGGCGCGTTTTTTGACTGAGGCTAAGTCGGCGAGGATGAGCTCCGTATTGATGACTTCGATGTCGCGAACAGGATCGACCGTGCCTGTGACGTGATGGATGTCGTCGTTTTCAAAACAACGGACGACTTGGATGATGGCATCGACCTCGCGGATGTGGCTGAGGAATTGGTTGCCGAGACCTTCGCCCTCGCTCGCTCCGGCGACGAGTCCGGCGATGTCGACAAACTCGATGGCAGCGGGAAGGATTTTCTCGGACTTCGACATCACAGCGAGTTTATCGAGGCGAGGGTCGGGCACACTGACGATGCCGACATTCGGCTCGATGGTGCAAAAGGGAAAATTGGCCGCCTGCGCCTTGCGGGTGCGGGTGACGGCGTTGAAGAGTGTGGACTTGCCCACGTTGGGCAGTCCGACGATTCCGGCTCTGAGCATAGGCGGGGAGGCTACTCGAAGGGAGCGGGCGAGGGGAACCCTTCTTTTTGGAACCCGCGCGATTTGGGGGTTGGAATGGAATTTGCTCGCTTCCGTGCGGGCGTGATGTTTGAAGGCGTTGCGTCCGCGCACAAAACACTTTCTACTGATACTTAATGAATTACTCCTGCCCGTCCCACGATGCCACCGGACTCTACAGCGCCGAGAACGAACACGATGCCTGCGGCGTCGGTTTTGTCGCGCAGGTGAGTGGTCGCCGCTCGAATCAAATTCTCAAAATCGGCCTTCGCTCGCTTTGTAGTTTGATGCACCGCGGGGCTCTGGATGCGGATGCCAAAACGGGCGATGGCGCCGGAATCATCACGCAGATTCCGTATCGTCTTTTCACGCCCGACGTGGCGCGCCTCGGGCACAAGTTGTATCAGGAATCTGACCTTGCGGTGGGCGTGATGTTTCTCCCGCACGATAACGCCTACGCTCAGGCGCGTGCGAAAGCGATCACTCAGGAGGTTTTGGAAAAACGCGGGTTGTTTCTCTTTGGATGGCGCGACGTGCCGGTGAATCTGAACGTGCTCGGCGAAAAAGCGCAATCGACCATGCCTCGGATCGAGCATGTGTTGATCGGGCGTCCGTGGGGCATGGCGGATGACGACTACGAGCGTCGGCTGTTCCTTGCACGGAACGAAATCGAAGACGCGGCGGCGGTTGATAAGATCCGCAATTTCTACATCCCGTCTTTTTCGCACCGCACGATTGTTTATAAAGGGCTGCTGGTTTCGTCGTCACTTGAGAAGTTTTACCGCGATCTGTCGCACCCTGATTACGACACGGCTCTGGCCATTTATCATCAGCGTTACAGCACGAATACGTTCCCGACGTGGCCGCTGGCTCAGCCGTTTCGCATGATGGCGCACAATGGGGAGATCAATACGATTCGCGGAAACCGGAACTGGATGCACTCACGCGAAGCCGAACTCCGTGCGGATTTCTGGGGAGACGATATCAACCTTCTTAAACCGATCATCCAGCCCGGCGGGTCGGATTCCGCCAGTCTCGACAACGCGCTCGAAGTGCTGACGATGAGCGGGCGGAGCATTTTGCACTCGATGACGATGCTGGTTCCCCCGGCCTATCGTTCCGATCCGAAGCTCTCGCCACAGCTTCACGCTTTCTACAAATACCATCGCTGTATTTGTGAGTCGTGGGATGGGCCGGCGGAACTTTGTTTCACTGATGGATTAATTGTCGGGGCGTGTCTTGATCGCAACGGGCTGCGTCCAGCGAGGTATAAGCTTACAGACGATGGGATCTTCGTTATCGGGTCGGAAGTTGGTGTTTCGGGTCTGGATCCTGAAACGGTCATCGAAAAAGGCAGACTGGCACCTGGGGAGATGATCGCCGTTGATACGGCCGGGGGGAGATTGCTTCGCGATGCGGAGATCAAAAATGGCCTCGCGGCGCGCAAGCCTTATGGCGAGTGGGTCGCCGCGAATCTGATGGAGATGCCGCAGGTGAACGCTTCCGAGGTCGCGCCGGGTTCCGGAGTTTTGGATATCCTGTCACTCACGCAGCAGCAGATTGCATTTGGGTATTCGAGCGAAGAGGTCGAAATGATTATCAAGCCGATGTTGAAGGATGGAGCGGAAGCGGTCGGATCCATGGGCGATGACACGCCGCTGGCAGTGCTTTCGCTCAGGCCGCGCCTGCTCTATACTTACTTCAAGCAACTCTTCGCGCAGGTCACGAATCCGCCCATCGATCCGATTCGCGAGAAGCTCGTGATGTCGCTGCACACGGTTTTCGGCTGGCGCAGGAATTTGCTTTCTGAAACGCCCGAGCACGCGCGGCTTGTGATGACCGAGTCACCGGTGTTGCTGAACGAGGATCTTGAGCGGTTGCGCGCGCTCGGCGGCGAGCACGCCTCTGGCACGGTGCCGGTGCTGTGGCCGGTGAAGGATGGTGCCGCGGCGCTCGAAGCTGCGGTGCGTCGGATTTGTGCGGACGCCGAGACGGCTGTGGATGCCGGAGTTCGCATCCTCGTGCTTTCGGATCGTGGCGTTGATCACGAGAATGCCGCGGTGCCGATGTTGCTCGCGATCGGAGCGGTGCATCATCATTTGCGGAGGGTGGGCAAGCGGATGCAGACGTCGATTGTTTGCGAGACCGGAGAGGCGCGGGATGTTCACCAAGTCGCCTGCCTGATTGGATACGGTGCGGCGGCGATCAATCCCTACCTTGCCTTTGAAACGGTGCGCGAGATCTTGGAGAAGCAAGACCGGATATCGGCCTATGGCGAGTCCGTGGTCAATCTTCGCAAAGCTCTCGAAGCCGGCCTTCTGAAGATCATGTCGAAAATGGGCATCTCTGTGGTGAATAGCTATCGGGGGGCGCAGGTGTTTGAGGCGATCGGAATTTCGACCAAACTCGTTGACGAATGTTTTGACGGGACATCGACTCAGATTGAGGGCGTTGGGTTTAGCGAAATTGGTGAGGAGACCTTGACGCGGCACGCGATGGCGTTTGCGGTCCCTGTGCCAACGGAATCTGGAAAGCTCGAGGATCCCGGGTATTACCGTTTTCGTCGCGGTGGCGAAACGCACGCGGTTACGCCGCCGGTTTTGCAAAGCTTCCACGCCTTCGTTGGAATCAAGGGAGCCGACAAGGCCGGTAAAGCCGAGGACTATAAAAAGTATGTCGATTCGGTACTAGCGAACCGTCCGCTATCACTTCGCAATCTTCTGGACCGCGTTCCAGTGAAAGGTGGGCCGGTGCCGATTGAAGAGGTGGAGTCGGTCGAGGATGTTCGGCGACGTTTTACAACGGCCGGGATGTCGCTCGGGGCGTTGAGTCCCGAGGCGCATGAGTGCCTGGCCATTGCGATGAATCGCATCGGTGGAAAGTCTAATAGCGGTGAGGGCGGCGAGGATCCTCGTCGCTTCAAGCGCATGGAAAACGGGGACTGGGCGAACAGCGCGATCAAGCAAATCGCATCTGGCCGATTCGGAGTTTCGGCTGCCTATTTGGCTTCGGCTAAGGAAATCGAAATCAAAATGGCGCAAGGGGCGAAGCCTGGGGAGGGCGGACAATTGCCCGGTCATAAAGTGAGTGCCTACATCGCGAAGCTCCGTCATGCGGTCGCGGGAGTGACGCTGATTTCACCGCCGCCTCACCACGATATCTACTCCATCGAGGATCTCGCGCAGTTGATTTACGATTTGAAGCAGGTCAATCCACGTGCCCGCATTTGCGTGAAGCTCGTGGCCGAGGCTGGGGTCGGAACCGTTGCGGCCGGCGTGGCGAAGGCACACGCTGACATTATTCTCGTCAGTGGGCATGATGGCGGCACGGGTGCTTCTCCGCTGAGTTCCATCAAGAATGCCGGCGGCCCGTGGGAACTCGGGGTCGCAGAGACGCATCAGGTTTTGATGCTGAACGGACTTCGCAACCGCGTCACATTGCGAACGGATGGCGGGATGCGGAGCGGCGAGGATATTATTTATGCCGCGCTGCTTGGCGCGGAGGAGTTTAACTTTGGAACTTCGGCACTCATTGCGATGGGTTGCGTCTATGTCCGCCAGTGTCATCTCAATACATGTCCCGTGGGAGTCGCGACGCTCGACGACCGTTTGCGTGCGAAATTCAAAGGACGCCCGGAGAACGTTGTCGCGTTTTTCAACGGTGTTGCTACCGAGGTGCGCGAGTTGATGGCCGGACTCGGTTTTCGAACGATTGATGAAATGGTCGGACGCGTCGAGTGCCTCCGTCAGCGGGAGGTGCCGGGGCATCCGAAGGCAAACACGCTCGACCTCTCGCGGCTTCTCACAAATGTCGCCAAGGATGATCCTTCCGCAATTCGCCATGCGACTCGGCAACGCAACGATGGCCCGGAAGACCGCACGTTGGACGAGATCGTTTTGCAAGATGCTAAAGAGGCCATAAACGACGGCCAGGCGATCGTTCTTTCTTACAAGGTAAGCAACACGAACCGCTCGATTGGCACTCAGGTCTCCGGCGAGATTGGATATCAGTGGGGCGAAGAAGGGATCGCGTCCGGCACCATCGAACTTCGTCTCGCGGGCAGCGCGGGGCAGAGCCTCGGGGCATTTCTCGCGCCGGGTGTGCGCCTTATACTCACCGGCGAGGCTAACGATTACGTCGGGAAATCGATGAGTGGCGGCGAAATCATTATCAAGCCCCGCTCGCCAAGAAAATTTGTCCCGCACGAGTGCATGATTCTCGGAAATACCGTGATGTATGGCGCGACAGGTGGATTCCTGTTTGCCAATGGCCTTGCCGGGGAGCGCTTCTGCGTGCGCAACTCGGGTGGAACAGCTGTCGTTGAGGGCGTGGGCGATCACGGTTGCGAATACATGACGAACGGCACCGTGGTTATCCTTGGTGCGACCGGAAAAAACTTTGGTGCGGGAATGACCGGCGGACTCGCTTACGTGCTCGACCTTCAAGAGGAATTTGCGGGGCTCTACAATCCGCAGTTGATTACACCGTCACGCATCGCGGACGCGACAGACGCCGGGGTTCTACAGTCGCTGATTCAACGCCATCTCACGCTGACCGGCAGCGAGCGCGCAGGCCTCGTGCTGAGCGAGTGGGATAGCTACCTGCCGAAGTTTTGGAAGGTCAGCCCGACCGTGCCGGCCGCTCAACCGATCCCGGAACCCGCGAAAGAGGCGGACGCCACAGGGACGGTGATCAACGAAAATATCATCGCGTCACCGACATAGGCTACCACTCGAATCCAACGACCGTGATCGTCGGCGAGTGGACGGGCGTGCCCGGGCCGAAATCTTTGGAAACGAATTTTTCGCCCGAGCCAAACGTTTTCGGGGCGAGCGGGTTGACCATTTGCCACGGCTTTCTCGTTACGAAAACCTCTTTGACGATTCCTTCAATAGAAGGATT
>JBBRHN010000067.1:0-9212 GCA_038222685.1 Chthoniobacterales bacterium
GGCGTGTTCGCGGATGCCGAAGTGGAGATTGCGACCGCCCCGGTTCTCGCGATTGAAGTCTCCACCGTCTTTGATGTAGTTGAGCGTCGAGCCGTGAAGATCCGCGCTGCCGCTGACGAGGAGGGGCATGGCGGCGGCTACAGGTTGGAGGACATCGCTGCCGGCTTTTCGCGTGGCGATGTTGACGGCGGGATCAAAGGCCGGGATGACGGCGCGGAGGTCGGGGACTTTGTTTGCGATGGCGGCTTCGAGTTCGGCGGCGAGATCCGCGTTGGCGGCGCGCCAAGCGTCGTAGGTTTTTTGCCACTCGGCATACGCCGCGCCGAGTGCGGCCTTGTGGTTTTCGAAATAAGCACGCGTCTCGGCGGCGACGAAGAAGGTTTCTTCGGGGAGTCCAAGGGCTTTGCGGGCTTCGGCGACAAATTTCACGCCGGCTTCGCCATGGGCTTTATTGGTGCCGGAGACTTCAGGGATGCCTTTGCCGATGAGGGTTTTCGCGATGATGAACTGGGGTTTGCCGGACGTGGCGGCCTTGGCTGTATCGATGGCGTTGGCAATCTCCGAGAGATTGTGGCCGTCGATCTGCTGCACGTCCCAGCCGAGCGCTTTGTAGCGGGCGCCGGTGTCTTCGCTCTGCGTGACGGGAGCCATGGCGTCGAGCGTGACGTTGTTGGAATCGTAAATGAGGATCAAGTTATCGAGGCCGAGGTGCCCGGCGAGCGCACTGGCTTCCTGCGCCACGCCTTCTTGGAGGCATCCGTCACCGGCGAGAGCGATGACGTGGTGGTTGAAAATTTTGTGTTCAGGCGTATTGAAGCGCGCTTCGGACATTTTGGAGGAAACGGCGTATCCGACGGCATTCGAAACGCCTTGACCGAGCGGGCCGGTCGTGGCCTCGACGCCGGGCGTCTCGTGAAACTCTGGATGCCCGGGTGTGATGCTGTGAAGCTGGCGGAAGTTTTTGACCTCTTCGAGCGAGAGGGCGTAGCCGGAGAGGTGGAGCCAGCTATAAAGGAACATGCTGCCGTGGCCGGCGGACAAAATGAACCGATCGCGGTTGAGCCACCGGGGTTCGTCGGGGTTGTGGCTCAATGCGTGGCCGTAAAGAACCGCACCGACTTCGGCGGCACCGAGCGGGAGGCCAAGGTGGCCGGATTTGCACTTGGTCACGGCATCCATCGCCAGTCCACGAGCGTCGCGGGCGGCAAGTTCAAGAGAGGCTGTATCGAATTTCATGAGGCCGTTGAGCAAAGCCGCTCACTGGGAGATTGGCAAGCGGTAACCCGCATGAAAAATCGTCCCAAATACCGATTCGCCGCTTTTCCGCTTGCCCCGCGCAAAACACGAAATACCTTCACCTCCACGATGACGGACCAAAGCCCGGTAGCCTACGACTCGAAAATTGAGGGGAACATTATCTTCACGCAAGTGGACGCCGCGATCAATTGGATGCGGAGCAACTCGCTCTGGCCAATGCCGATGGGGCTCGCTTGCTGCGCCATCGAGTTGATGGCGGCTTCGTCTTCGCGCTACGACATCTCGCGTTTCGGCGCCGAGGTGATGCGATTTTCGCCGCGCCAAAGCGATGTGATGATCGTGGCAGGAACCGTCACTTACAAAATGGCGCTCGCCGTGAAGCGGATCTGGGATCAAATGCCGGAGCCTAAATGGTGCATCGCCATGGGTGCCTGCGCGTCTTCCGGCGGCATGTATCGTAGCTACGCCGTTTTGCAGGGCATTGATCACCTCATCCCGGTCGATGTTTATATTTCCGGTTGCCCTCCCCGCCCCGAGGCTCTCCTCGACGGCTTGATGAAACTCCAGAAAAAAATCATGGGCGAGCATGCCGTGATGGATCAAAAGAAAGCTCTCCTCGAAACACTATGACCGCAACGGATGCCGCCAACGCGCTTCGCGAGAAATTCGCGCCCTCGATCACCGGTGAAAATGATTTTCGCGGCGAGAAGTCCCTCACGCTTGAGGCATCGGCGATGCGCGCGGCGTGTGAACTCGCGAAGGGCTCGCTGGGATTCGATTATCTCATAGACATCTCGAGCGTGGATCACTTCGGCGACGAGCCACGCTATGAGCTCGTCTATGAGCTTTATTCCATGAAAGACGGGGTTCATCTTCGTCTTAAGTGCACGGTCAGTGAAGACGATTGCTCGGCTGCGACAGTCTCCGATCTCTGGCCCACGGCGGATTGGCATGAGCGCGAGGTTTTCGACATGATGGGCATCCGCTTCAACGGGCACCCTGACCTGCGCCGCATTCTTATGTGGGACGGGTATCCCTTCCATCCGCTCCGCAAAGACTTTCCACTTGAAGGAAAACCGAGTGAAGTCCCCGACGTGGCTTTTTCCGCCGTCGCGCCTCTCGCCGGCGGCCCGTTTGCCGCGCTCCCGAGCGACGGCTCAACCCAAGTGCGCGAACCCCGCGCGCGTCACGCGGGCGAGATCGCAAGGCCCGAGAAATTCATTGAGGAACCTTGATCGCCGACCCCGATGCGCTGGCAGGGCTTGTGGGCAGGCTGGCCGAATTTCCCCAGATTGCCCTCGATACCGAAGCAGACAGCCTTCACTGTTACTTTGAGAAGCTGTGTTTAATCCAGATTTCGATCGGCGATGAGCACGCACTTGTCGATCCCTTAGCCTCGCTGGATCTCCAACCGCTTTTCGACGTTGTTTGCTCGAAACGCCTCGTGCTCCACGGTGCGGATTACGATCTTCGCCTGCTCCGACGCGGTGGCACGTTCGAACCGGTTGATCTTTTTGATACGATGATCGCGGCGCGCTTAAGCGGCCAACCGGCCCTTGGCCTTGCCGCACTCGTAGAAAAGTTTTTCGGCGTGCAGCTCTCAAAAGCCTCACAAAAAGCCAACTGGGCGATCCGACCCCTGCCCGGGCAAATGGCCGAGTATGCCCGCAACGACACGCGCTACCTCTTGGAAATCGCCGCGCTTCTCGAAGCCGACCTCCGCCGCCTCAATCGCTGGGAATGGTTCATTGAATCGCGCGACCGCATGATCGCCTCGACGCGCGAACTCCGCGAGCGCGACGACGCCACCGTCTGGCGCATCTCGGGCAGCTCCGCACTCTCACCGCAAGCTCAAGCCGTTCTTCGCATTATGTGGTTCTGGCGTGATGCCGAGGCAAAAGCCTGGGATCGCCCGTCGTTTCACGTGATCGGAAACGAGGACATGCTCCGCGTCGCCGAACAGGTCACTAATGGCGGAGCCTACTCCACGCCCCGCATGAACGGACACCGCCGCAAAAGCTTCGAAGTCGTCCTCGCTCTCGCTCTACAGATTCCAGAGAGCGAATGGCCCCGCACCGAGCGCGTCCGCCGCACGAGAGCACCGAAAGACCACCTCGCCAAATTCGAAGTCCTCAAGAAAAAACGCGACGCCATCGCAGTAGACCTCGCGCTCGACCCCTCCATCATCGCCCCCCGCGCCGCCCTCGAAGCCGCCGCTGACGATCCCTCGACCGCCCTCCTCATGACTTGGCAGCGAAAGCTCCTCGAACTGAACTGAGTCGCCCTCTCCAAACTTCTCTAAAAAAATTCGCGCACGGATTTTAACCTGTGCCATAATACCGACTCACCAACCAAATCCATCATGCCTCAACTCTTCCTCTACATCATCTTCGGCGTCGTCCTCGTCGCCGGCCTCGTTCTCCTCTTGGTCCTAGCCAACTTCTTCGGCGTTTGGCTCCGCGCAAAAGTCGCCGAGGCTCCTGTGCCCTTTGCAAAACTCATCGGTATGCGCCTCCGCCGCGTTCCCGTTGGCCTCATCGTCGACAGCCGCATTACCGCGGTCAAAGCCGGCATCCCCCAAGGCACCGACCTTTTGGAAGCCCACTACCTCTCTGGCGGAAATGTCTCCCACGTCATCCTCGCACTCATCGCCGCGAAAAAAGCCGGCATCACCCTCGATTTTGACCGCGCCTGCGCCATTGACCTTGCCACCAAGGGCACGACCAAAACCGTCCTCGAAGCCGTCCGCACCAGCATTAACCCGAAAGTCATTGACTGTCCGAATCCAGCCACCGGAAAAATCACCATCGACGCCGTGGCCCGCGACGGTATCGGCGTGAAGGTTCGCGCGCGCGTCACCGTTCGCTCAAACCTCGACCGCTTTGTCGGCGGTGCCACGGAGGAAACCATCATTGCCCGCGTCGGCGAAGGCATCGTGACCTCCATCGGCTCGGCGGTTTCCTACAAAGACGTTCTCGAAAATCCCGACCGCATCTCCAAGGCCGTTCTCCAAAAAGGCCTCGATAGCGGCACCGCTTTCGAGATTCTCTCGGTCGATATCGCCGACATCGATATCGGCGACAACATCGGTGCGAAACTCCAAGCCGAGCAAGCCGAAGCGGACAAAGTCGTCGCCCAAGCCAAAGCCGAAATGCGCCGCGCTGCCGCCGTCGCCAGTGAGCAGGAACAAAAAGCCCGCACCCAGGAAATGCGCGCGAAGGTCGTCGAGGCCGAATCCCAAGTTCCTCAAGCCATGGCCGAAGCCTTCCGCAGCGGGAACCTTGGTATCATGGATTACGTCCGCATGAAAAATATCGAATCCGATACCTCCATGCGCGAATCCATCGCCGGCACCGAGAAAACCCAACCGGTCTAACCTACAAGCACCGCCATGGATCAGGCAGTCATCCTCGTCATCATCGCGCTGATCAGTCTCGTCAACTGGCTCATGCAGCGTTCTGCCGAGCTGCGCGAAAAAAAGAAACTCGAGCGCCAAGCGGACGGCACACTGGAGACGAGCCCTTATCGCGAGCAGCCCGATGACATAGACGAGCCACCGCTCTCGCGACCTATCGTCGACCCGGCCGCCGAGATGCGCAAGCTCATGGAGGCTCTCGGCCTCCCGATGGAAGAAGTAGCGCCGCCGGTGGTCACCGAGCGCCCGCCCGCTCTCCCCAAGCCAGAGCCCGTTGTTCCGCGTTTCACCCGGCGACCCACCGCGCGCCCGGATCTGTCACCCGCCCGGAAGTCTGCCGCCGTCGTCGTAACCCGCCAACCCGGCCCACTCGCAACCGCTCTCAGCAACCCGCAAACCCTCCGGCAGGCCATTGTCCTCCGCAACATTCTCGGCCCGGCCAAAGGCCTCGCCCGCTGACTCGAATACCGAATCGCTCAAAAAAACTGGAATTTCCCTTGTCACCGCTGACGAGCCGTGACATTCTCCAAACCCCACTAATTACAGAAAAACACAATGGCAAAGGCAGCAGCATCCGAAGTCGACGCACTTCGACTTCATCAAAAAGACACCGGCAGCGCAGACGTTCAGGTCGCACTGCTAACAAAACGTATTACTGAACTCACCGGGCATCTTAAGGCCAACGCGAAGGATCATTCCTCACGCCGCGGTTTGCTCAAACTCGTCGCCACACGGCGTCGGCTCCTCGACTACCTCAAGCGCACGGCCACCGAGCGCTATCAGGTCGTCCTCGAGAAACTCAAACTGCGCAAGTAAGCGCGAATTAAAAGAAACTCAGAAAGCCCCGGCACAACGCTCAGGGGCTTTTTGGTATCTCACGGCCTCCGAATCTCGGAGCCAAATTAAATTATCATCATATGATTCATTCCGTCACAGCCCAGATCGGGCAAACCTCTCTCACTATCGAAACCGGCAAACTCGCCAAACTTGCAGACGGTGCCGTCACTGTCCGTTCCGGCGAAACCATCGTCCTCGTCACCGCCGTCTCGGCGACCTCCATCAAAGAAGGACAGGACTTTTTCCCGCTCACTGTCGAATACAAAGAAAAAGCCGCAGCCGTTGGAAAATTCCCCGGTGGCTACTTCAAGCGCGAAGGGCGTCCGTCCGAAAAAGAAATTCTCGTCTGCCGCATGACGGATCGCCCACTGCGCCCGTTGTTCCCAAAAGGCTACCTTTACGACACGCAAGTCATCACGTTGCTCTTAAGTGCCGATGGCCAGAACGATCCTGACATCCTCTCGATCAATGGAGCTTCCGCCGCTCTTTGCGTCTCCGACATCCCATTCGCAGGCCCCGTCGGCGCCGTGCGCGTCGGCCGTGTCAATGGCACGTTCATTGCCAACCCCACCCACGCCGAACGCGAGCACAGCGATTTCGACATGATCTACGTCGGCGACGGCGAAAAGGTCATCATGATCGAAGGCGCCGGTGACGAGATCCCCGAGGATCAATTCCTCGCCTCGCTCGACTTCGCCCGCGATAACGTCCGCATCATCGTCAACGCGCAGAAAGAACTCGCAGCCAAAGTTGCCAAAGAAAAGCGCTCGGTCGCTCTCTTCGAAGTCAGCGATTCCGTTGCAGAAATCGCCTATCAGGTTGCAGGCGATCGGATCGAATCCGCTCTTTACACGCCGAGCAAAGTCGCCCGCAGCAAAGCCGTCGGCGCACTTCGCAAGGAAGTCGAAACCGCGGTGTTGGCAAAATTCCCGGAAGCTTCGAAATTCGAGATCTCCCAAGCCTTCGACTACCTGCAAAAGAAAGCCTTCCGCGTCAGCATTCTCGACCGCCAGCAACGTTGCGACGGACGTGGCCTGCATGACATCCGCGCTCTCTCCGGCGAAGTTGGACTTCTCCCGCGCTCCCACGGCTCCGCCCTGTTTGCCCGCGGTGAGACCCAGGCTCTCGGTATCACTACTTTGGCCCCATCTGATGAGGCTCAGATGATCGACGCTTACGGCGGCGGTGAGGACACCAAACGCTTCATCCTGCATTACAACTTCCCGCCCTTCAGCGTGGGAGAAACAGGGCGCTTCGGCGGTCAAAATCGTCGCGAAATCGGCCACGGCGCGCTCGCCGAACGCTCCATCGAGCCGGTTCTTCCAGACGCAAAAGACTTCCCTTACGCCGTCCGCGTTTCCAGCGAAGTCATGGAGTCCAACGGCTCCACTTCGATGGCCTCCGTTTGTGCCGGCGTCCTCTCGCTCCTCGACGCAGGCGTCCCGCTCAAGCGTCCGGTTGCTGGTATTTCCGTCGGTCTCGTCACCGAGTATGACGGCGAAGTCCTCAAGCGATACACCACGCTCAGCGACATCATCGGCAGCGAAGATCACTTCGGCGACATGGATTTCAAACTCTGTGGAACCTCAGTTGGCGTCACAGGATTCCAGCTCGACCTCAAGCTCCCCGGCGTCTCCCACGAGATCATGGCCGAGGCGGTTGCAGAAGCCACCGAGTCCCGCACGAAGATTCTGGCAGTCATGGACGGTATCCTCTCCGGTCACCGCACCGAGATGAGCCAATACGCTCCTCGCATCGAGACCATCCGCGTCAACCCTGACAAAATCGGCCTCATCATTGGACCTGGTGGCAAAACCATCAAGGGCATCGTGGCAGAGACCGGCGCAGAGATTAACATCGAAGACGACGGCGCCGTTCACATCTACTCCAGCAACGGCGACAGCCTCAAGCGCGCGAAAGAAATCATCCTCGGCATGACCAAGGAAATCGGAATCGGAGAGACGTATCAAGGCACGGTTGTTTCGATCAAAGAATTCGGCGCCTTCGTCGAAATCCTGCCCGGCAAAGACGGACTCGTCCACATTTCCGAACTCGCCGACTTCCGCGTCAACAAAGTCGAGGACGTCGTCAAAAACGGCGACTCCGTCTGGGTTAAATGCATCGGCGTTGATGACAAAGGCCGCATCAAGCTCAGCCGCAAAGCCGCGATGAAAGATCGCGACGAAGCCGCTGCCGCCCAAGGGTAATTTACACGGGTTTCCCTCCCGCAGAGAGAAAGCCCGGCTACGGAAACGTCGCCGGGCTTTTTTGTGCCCCGAAATCGTCGCGATACTTTCCGCAACTTGAACCCGCCAATGGGGTTCAACACCGTATGAGCCGCTCTAAAATTCTCGTTTCCGTCGCCGCCGCGCTTGTTCTCGTGACGGCGATCCGCTTCTTCTGGCCGGACGGCACGATCTCTGTTGATTTCACCAACGCCCCGCTCTCCAAAGTCACCGCCTCGATTGAGCGTCAGGGCCGGGTCAAGATCGTCACCAATGTTTCGCCGGAAACCCCGGTCACACTCCGCCTTGTTCGTGCGCCGCTCATGGAAGCACTCGACACCCTCGCCGTGCGAATCGAAGCCGACTTGCGGCCTGCGGTTCTCATCGCCCCTTCGAAAGAACGTGTCGCCGAGGGCATCTCCCTCTTGCAAACAAATCCGCGGCCCGAGAAATGGAAAATCGCATCAAGTCCGGGTGGGTTTTTGCAGGCAGCCTCGACGCCCGTGGATGCGCGAAAGATCGAGGTGACTTTTGAGCCTTCCGAGCCCAACGATCTACAATCCGCATTGCGCCAAATTTCGATGAAATCCGGACTTCTTACCGCTGTGCCGGACGATTGGAATCCGCCTCTTGCCGTTTCGCTCAAACCAGCATCCGCTTCGGAAATGTTGCGAACTTTGACAAAATCAAGCAAAGGCGAAACAGGCGAAGTGTTTCTCCTGCTCACTGGCCGTGGAGACCGCAGCGGCGAAGGGTTGGGACGCATGGGCGGCGGCCAACGGGGCGATTTCAATCCGCAATGGATGGACGCCCGCGTGCAGGCCACCATTGCCCAGCTCCCGCCTGAAGAACGCCCGACTGCCCAAGCCGACGTCAATGCCATGAGGGCCATCTGGAAAGAGGTCTCCGCACTCCCCGAAGATCAACGCCGTGAGAAAATGGCGGAGATTTTCAGCCGCCCGGAAGTGCAGGAACGCATGGAGGAACGGCAGGCGGCCCGCGATGCCAAGCGCACACCCGAGCAGCGAGAACAGCGGATGAAAGATTACATCGCACGCAAGAAACAAGCTCAAGCCACAGGCGCACAACCTCGATGAGATTTCGCCGCGCTGCATTTACCTTGATCGAGTTGATGGCCGTCATCGCCATCATCGCCACGATGGCCTCGCTACTATTCCCGGCCATCGCCAAGGTGACGGATCGCGCCAGTAGCGTTGCGTGCGTGAACAATCTTCGCCAAGTCGGCATCGGCGTGCTCGGTTACGTCGGTGACAACGAATACAAATACCCCATCATCGAACCCAACCCCGACTCGCCCGTGTATTTGCCGGAAGACGAAGCACAGCCCATATTTATCGAACTCGAACCCTACGGCGTCACCCAGGAAATCTTGAAATGCCCAGCCGATATCAAGGGTCCAAACTGGTTCGCCAAGCGCGCGACGACCATCGATGGAAAAACCTACGGCACCAGCTATC
>JBBRHN010000068.1:0-9159 GCA_038222685.1 Chthoniobacterales bacterium
TGAAGCGGCACACCCCGTGCATAGATAATCGAAGACCTCCTTCTCCGGCAGCACCAAGAGAAGGCGCTCGCGCACAGGCATTGCTTTGTTGCATTTGTTACAGAACAACGACGAGGCGCGAAGGTTCTCAAACTGGCGCATCACTCTACTGCGGAAGTTCCGCGAAATCGACCCGCGTCGCCCGATCGTTGGTAATATGGGTGAGAATGCTTTGCAAAACATAGACCGGCGGCTCGGATGCATCGATCACAACAGTGCGCTCCGGCCCGTAATACTCCAACAATGGCTTGGACTCTGCCTCATACGTCGCGAGGCGACGCCGGATCACCTCCTCGTTTGCGTCGTCCAGACGATTGTCTTTGATCGCCCGCTTTTTCAGTCGGGATACAATTTTTTCGCGGTCGGGACAGCTCAGGTGAAAAACCCGTTTGACTTGAATAATTTCGTCCATTAACTCCGCTTGGCGAACATTGCGCGGAATGCCGTCCAGCACGAGATGGTCGATGTCGGGCTTGAACGACCGGGCCTCGACGGAGTGCTCGATACTCAGCCGCCAGAGCTTCACGGTCACCTCGTCCGGCACCAACTCGCCACGGCTCGAATACTCCACGAACGTCCGGCCCAGCGGAGTCCGCGTGTCGATGGTTCGAAAAACATCCCCACAGGCGCAATGGTAGAATCTGGGAAGAGTTCCGATGGTGACTCCTTGCGTGCCCTTGCCACTGCCGGGCGCTCCAAAGAACAAATAGGTGCGATATTTCTCACTCACGAGTGGTTCAATCATAATCACGTTCGTCCCCATTCTGCAACTGCCAACAGGGTCCGCCGGCCCGGAGACGGTTCCTCACGCTTTAAGGGAGCAGAAGAGTTGGCGAACTCCACCCATGCCAATCGCACCACGCTCAGAGTCCGTGGCTATCGTCGAACTCGCGCGAAGATTCCGCGTCAAACGCAAACTCCGTCTTGTCCGCGTAGCAGGCCACAACGTCGCCACCATCGTTGTAGCGAAAATGATCAACGAGACCGACGTTCAAAATTGTCGTCGGCCCAGCGCGAACAAAAAACCGCGGGTCGAGATGCGTGGCGAATTCCTCAAGGCTTTGCACGAGCGCGCCGTTTTCGCCGCGGAAAAACAGGCGCGCATTTTTCTCCTCCTCCTCGATACGCGTGATTTCGGCCACGCGAACCAACCACATCTGTCCCCCCTCGCGGGCAAACACTCGGGCCTCAGGGTCAAAAGTTGTCGCCGGCTCAACGAAAGTCGGCATCGCAGGCGCACCTCCCCGCGACTCGATGCGCCGGAGCGCTTTGCGCAACCTTTGCTGATCGACGGGCTTAAGAAGACACTCAACAACACCAAGCCCGAAAGCGTCCAACGCCAACATCGCGTGCGCCGTCACCAGAACTACAGGCGGAATCGGAGGACGCAGCCTTTCAAGCAATTGAATTCCACTCATCCCCGGCAACTCGATGTCGAGAAAAATTGCGTCGAATGCCTCGCGACCAAGAATCTCAAGAGCATCCGTCGCCGTCCGTACTCCGGTGATTTCCAAGGCGGTAGAAATTTCCAACAGGGACTCCCTCAGATCTTCGAGGGCAACACTTTCATCTTCAACAACGAGAATTTTTTTCATGAGGTCGACTCCGTCCTAAAATGCGTATCGGTTTTCTGCGCCCGTGTCGAGTTGACGTTCGTCCCACGGGTAAATTAGTTTCGCCTCGACTTTTGGGCCGGGAACTTCCCGAAGATCGAGGCTGCCGAGGCCTTCCGTCACCAGCGCAATGCGCCGTCGGCAATTCGTGAGTCCGAACCCCACGGGCTCGGGCGCAGTCAACTTGCCATCGTTTTCCACGGTGACCACAAGCATCCCGCTCAGCGGGTCGCGCCGGAGCGAGATGTCGATGTCGCCGCCCTCGTCGAGTTGCGAAATGCCGTGCTTAACTGCGTTCTCGACCATCGTGAGCACGACCATTCCCGGGATCCTCTGTGCGAGCACCCCGGGCCCGCAATGGATCTCGAAGCGAAGGCGCTCGCCAAACCGAATCGCCTCCACATCGAGATAGTCGCGCACCATTTTGAGCTCGCGTTCAACGGACTGCAACTTGCCATCGCGGTTGATCAGTAGCTCACGGAGCAGGTTTCCCAACGAAGTAATCATCTGCTTGGCACTGTCGTCATGCCGCCCGATCAAAGCCCGCACACTGTTTAGTGCGTTAAAAAGAAAATGCGGATTCAGCTGGCTCCGCAGTGTGCGCAATTCGGCATCGGTCGAAATGGTCTCTATACGGGTCTGGAGGGCGTTGCGCTCCTCGGTGATGTCTCGTGTGACGCCTGTTACCATCGCGAGTTCGTCGTCCGAGGTCCAACGCACGGGCTGGGCATGTGACTCGACCCATACCCAATGTCCGCCCGTGTCGCGCATCCGATAAGTGTGGCTCCACCGGCTCTCCGTCGACACGGCAAACGAGTCAAACGTGGTATTAAATCCCTCCAGATCGGACGGGTGAATCAGTCCCCGAATAACGGCGTCAGGAACGACTCGATCCGCCTGCAGGCCAAACTTCTCTTTCCACGCTGGTGCACGGCAACACCAGCCAGCGGGCGTCCACTCCCACGCACACAAATCCGCCGCCTCCATCGCCAGGCCGAACTTGATGCTCAGCGAGGCGAGCTCGTCGCGGAATGCCGCCATCAGCAAACAGCCAAGGCTGGAAAAAAACGCGAGACCGGTGATAAGAAAGTGTTGGTCCTGGACTTCCGGCACGAGAAACCATCCGTTTGCACGCGCCCGAAAAATTACTACACAGGCCGGAACCAGAAAAACGAACATCGCTTGAAAAAATGCCGCCGTTCGGAGACCGAAAAGCAACGAGACCAACAACGCCAGCAACAACGCCGTCCCGAGCAGAAGCATCGCTGCAGCTGGGTTGCTGATTCCACTCCCCAGCAACAGCGCGAGAATCGCCCACAGCAAAACGCAGCAGACCAGCAGTGCCAGGCGCCCGGTCACGCTCAATGGACGAAAATCCTGCCGCCGCAGCGCGAAGAGGAAGAACGTGCCGAAGACAAGCGTTCCGAACGCGTGCGCCTGCCAAGTGTCGATGAAACTTTCGGCCACCAGCCCAGGAGCAAGGCGTCCGTCGACGTTCCGAATGACCGCGCTCACCAGCGCAAAAATCATAGGCCCAGGCAGGCAGCTGCCGACTACGAACTTCACAAAATCCTGCAAGCCCGGCAGCAAATCGTCCACCTTCAACCAGTGGCGAACCGCTATGAATCCGACAACTGTCTCGAAAACGCTACCGAGGGGGGCAACATAAATCGTGAGTTGCGAGTCGCCCGCAAGAAAACTGCTGGCCAGCGCGCCAAGATAAACCGCAGGAACGGCACGCTCCAATCCGTAGATCAACGCCGCAGCCAGAGCGAATCCGGCAGCCGGCCAGACCGGATTGACTACCCCGGGCGAGTTCGTGACGAACCAGCTCCCTGCCTGCGATAGCATGAACACAGCACCCGCGAGAAGGAGAATCTGGCACACAAACTGGGGTACGTTCGGCATCGGTCGCGGCGCGTTCGAGTGGGGAACCTTCGAATATCCTTCAGACATGACGCAACCATCTTACGTCGCTTGCCCACTCCAACGCAAGATACCCTTAAAGAATGTCAAGGATAACCTTGACGCCGGGGCATCCAAAAACGACTGTGGCTCGTTTGAATGCGGTCTGCAAGATTCCATAAGACGGAACCCGCGCCTGCATTCATGACACCAATAACTTTTTTTGAATAACTGAACTGATGTTTGATAACTTGCTCGGATTTTTTTCCAACGATATCGGGATCGATCTCGGAACCGCTAATACTCTTGTTTATGTGAAGGACCACGGAATCGTCCTGCGCGAGCCTTCGGTTGTGGCCGTGCAACAGGGCACCAATCGCGTGCTCGCTGTGGGCGACGAGGCCAAACGAATGCTCGGGCGAACGCCCGGGAATATTGTCGCGATCCGCCCGCTCAAAGATGGCGTGATTGCCGACTTCGAGATCACCGAGGCGATGCTGCGGCACTTCATTAGCAAGGTCCACAACCGCCGCCGCATGGTGCGGCCGCGCGTGGTCATCGCCGTGCCCAGCGGCATTACGGAAGTCGAGAAACGGGCGGTGAAAGACTCGGCCACACACGCTGGCGCGCGCGAAGTTTATCTCATCGAAGAGCCCATGGCTGCTGCCATCGGCGTCGGCCTTCCGGTGCAAGACGCCGCGGGGAACATGATCATCGACATCGGCGGCGGCACGACCGAAGTCGCTCTCATTTCGCTTTCCGGCATCGTGTTCAGCCGCAGTGTGCGCGTCGCGGGCGATGAGCTCGACGAGGCCATCGCCAATTACATGAAGCGCGCCTACAATCTCATGATCGGCGAGCGCACGGCCGAGGAAATTAAAATCAAAATCGGCTCCGCATACAAACTGGAGAAAGAAGGGACGATGGAG
Organism: Chthoniobacterales bacterium; assembly: GCA_038222685.1. Classification (GTDB taxonomy): domain Bacteria; phylum Verrucomicrobiota; class Verrucomicrobiia; order Chthoniobacterales; family Terrimicrobiaceae; genus JBBRHN01. The sequence continues at coordinate 4,487 of JBBRHN010000068.1, forward strand.
GTTAAGGGCCGCGATCTCGTTGCCGGCCTGCCGAAGACGATCACCATCTCATCGCAGGAAGTGCGCGAAGCGCTCCTCGAACCGCTCTCGACGATTGTTGATTCCGTTCGCATCACGCTTGAGCGCTGCCCTCCAGAGCTGTCCGCCGATCTCGTAGATCGTGGCTTGGTTCTCGCTGGAGGCGGAGCACTCCTCCGCGGACTCGACAAGTTGCTCGCCGAAGAAACCGGGTTGCCCGTGCACGTCGCAGAGGATCCCCTCAGCGCCGTCGCCGAAGGCACGGGCCGCGCGTTGTCGGAACTGAAATTTCTGCGAGCGGTCTCCTCCGAGCGACCCCACGGCAGATAGCCCACCGACGCCCGCAAGGGAGGTGATTTTCCGACGGCATGAAAAAGCTGAACATTATTCTGATTCTGGCAGTCGTCGGATTTGCCGTCTACTTGTCCACCCTCACGCCGATGGAAATGCAGGGCATCCAGGCGCGATTCCTCTCTTTTCTCTCACCGTTCCTTCGCACTGGCACCGCCGTCCAAGAACAGCTCGGGAGCGTGGGTGCGGGGCTCAAGACGCTCGACGAACTCGAGGCGGAGAACCGCAAGCTCAACGAGCAGAACCGCGAGCTCCTCACGACAAACAACCTCCTCCGCGAGACCGAAGCCGAAATCAACCGCTTGCGCCTGGCACTGGAGTATCGCGAGCGTTCGGTGTTTCGCCTTCTTCCGGCTCGCATCATTGCACGCGACGCCTCGACATGGTGGAGTACCGTTAAGATCAATCGCGGATTCGAAGATGGAATCGATGTCGATCAGCCCGTGCTCACCGATGTCGGACTCGTGGGCAAGACGACGACGGTCGCGAAAAATGAATCCATTGTCGTTCTGATCACCGACGAGACATGCCGCGTCGGAGCAAAAATCGAAGGCACCCGCGAACAGGGAATTCTCTCGGGCGTCCGCGTGCAAGACTCCGCCGGCATCGGCGAACTTCAGCTCAATTTTCTCTCGAAAAATGCCGCCGTCGAGCCGGGGCAAAAGGTCTACACAGCCGGAGTGAGCAACGGGGTTTTTCCCTCCGGCATCCTCATCGGAGCGGTGAAAGAGTTTCGCACGCGACCCCTCGATGGCCAAGCCATTGTCGAACCCGTGGTCGATCTTTCGCGCACGGAGGATGTGTTTGTCGTCGTGGGGGCAAAATGAAAACCGCACTCGGCCTCACGCTGACCTTCTCAGGAATCTTCGTGGCGTTTTTGCTTCAAGAGGCGCTCCCTCCCGTGCACGCGATCCACGGGGCGCGCTTTATTTTTGTCACGATGATTTTTTGCTATGCAGCCATGGTGCTGCCTTTCCCTGCCATGATCGCCGTCGCGCTCTACACAGGATTGCTCAGCGACCTCATGTATCTCAATATCGTGAGCAGCCGGGTTGAAATCGCGCTGGGATGGTCTATCGTTTTTTTCGTGATTGTCGGATGTATCGCGCAAGGACTTCAGCCAGGGTTGCACCGGGGACATTGGTGGCCGCTGATTCCATTGAGTGCCGTAGCGACTTCGGGCTATTTGCTGTTGCAGTTTGGGATGATCAGCCTGCGCCGCGAGGAGTTTGTTTTCCAAGAGGCCGTGGCTTGGAGAATTCTTGCCCCGGGTATGCTGGCAGCCCTCTTTTCGCCACTGCTCTATCTGGCAATTGAGTGGTTGAATCGTTTTTTTCCCTCCGAATCGAACAGAGTGAGGGGGTATTAGAATGAAACGCTCGCGCGCGACTCTCCGCATTCTCACAGTGGGCATCATCATGCTCGTCGCCCTCGCTGGCATTGTCGTGCGCCTTTGGTATGTGCAGATTGCCCGCGGTGCCGAGTATATGGCCAAGATCGGGAACCGCTCGCACGTCACCGTCCGCATCCCCGCCGTGCGCGGAGAAATCCTTGATCGCAACGGAATCAAACTCGTCGAAAACCGCGCCAGTTTCGAAGTGGACTTTTATCTGCCGGACATGGTGCGCGCCTACCGCGAGGCGAAGGGCACGACGCCTCAAGTCACGTATCGCGGTCGAGTTCACAACATGCCGCGCGATCTCAAGGAGGCCGACGTCGTCAAGATTGTCTCCGAAGAAGTCATCCCTCGCCTCGAAGAACTCGGCCTCGCCGAGGATTACAACTCCGATGCCCTTCAGGTGCATTTTCGCAACAACCGCGAGGTGCCGTTCAGCTACCGGCAGGACTTGAACTTCGAGCAGATGGCCGTTTTTTCAGAAAAAAATCTCGGCCTCCCGGGAGTGACCATTACCGTCAAACCCGTTCGTTGGTATGTCTACGGTTCTCTCGGGGCACACATGCTTGGTTACGTTGGCATGCCCAACGATTTCGACAAACTCCCCGACATCCGCAACTTCAATTTCTACGAGCCCGACATGGAGGGCAAAGCTCAGATCGAGCTTTTTCTTAACGAGAGTTTGAAGGGGAAACCGGGCGTCCGCGTCATGCAGCGCAATGTCAAAGGCATCATCGACGGCGAGGTGCGGCGCGAGGAACCAGTGCAGGGCAACAATGTTTATCTCACCATCGACGCCCGAATCCAGTTCATTGCCGAGCAGGCCCTTCGCTCGGTCGGGCGCGGTGCGGCCGTCGTTGTGAATCCGCGAACCGGCGACATCCTCGCGATGGCCTCCGTGCCCTCCTACGACCCCAATGTTTTCATCCCCTCCATCAACGCAAAAGCCTGGACGGAACTCATAAAAGACGAGACCAATCCCCTCCTCAATCGCGCGATCAGCGCCTACGCCCCGGGCTCGACATACAAAATCCCCATCGCCCTCGCCGGCCTTCGCGCCGGTGTGGGCAATCGCACGTTTAACTGCTCCGGCGGCATTCAATACGGCGACAAGTTCATGAAGTGCTGGATCGCCGACAAAAACGGCGCGCACGGCACCATCGGCCTTTCCGACGCCATCAAGGTCTCCTGCAACGCTTTCTTCTATCAATACGGCAACGCCGCCGGCATCGAGCAGATTGTCGCCGTTGGCAACATGCTGGGACTCGGTCAAAAAGCCGGCGTGCCTCTCTCTGGCGAAGCTCCCGGCGTTCTTCCCGGCCCCGAGTGGCTCGCCGAAGTGAACCCCCGCATGCGCTGGACCTCCGGCCTCACCGCCAATACCGCCATTGGCCAAGGCGACGTGCTCGCCTCTCCTCTCCAGATGGCCATGATCACCGCGGCAGTCGCCAATGGTGGCAATGTCTTCTACCCACGCCTCGTCGACCGCGTCGTCTCCCAAGACGGACAGACCATTTCGCAGGAACCCTCCCGACTCCGTGCGAATCTCCTGACCGACGCCGGTCTCACCGAAGAGCAAATCGAAAAAATCCGCAAAGGTATGTGGGAAGTCGTCAACGAGGGCGGCGGCACGGCTGGACGCGCCCGCATCAAAGGCATTGAAGTCGCCGGCAAAACCGGCACCGCCCAATTCTGGCGCTCGGGAGTCAAAGACAACCACACATGGTTCCTCTCCTTCGCTCCCTATAAAGATCCAGAATATGCCGTTGTCGTCTTTGTCCAAGGTGCCAAATCCGGCGGCGGCGTCTCCGCGCCCGTTGCTGCGAAAATTCTGGAAGATATCTTCAAGATGAGCGACCCTGCCAATGAAAAGCCCCTCGAGTTGGCTGCGCTCGAACCGGCGAAAGGGAACTTCCGGTTTGTTGAGAGCGTGGATTTCGGTCGGGAGATCCCCGCGGCAACAACGGTCGGCGATGATGGGGAATCCGCCGTTGCTCCGGCATCGGATGCCGCCACCGCTCAAGAAAACACCCCCAACGCCAAACCTAATGTCCGCGCCGAGGCCGATGAACGCGGCCGTGTTCGCAATCAAAAAAGCCAGCCCAATGCCCTCCAAAAATTCTTTAATTTCCTCGGCGGTAAAAAGGAGAAACCCCAAAGCGATGAACGCCCAAAGAAACAACCTCCTCAACAACAAAACCGTCGATGAACAACTCCACCCCGTGCAGCTTCGCCTGCGCACAACCCACACCTTTTCATGTTAGAAACAGTCAAACGCATTTTGGGCATCACTAAAAAATCCACCGGCATCAAACTCATCGTCAGTTGTGAGCGACTCGAAAAACGAGTCGCCCTTCTGGAGAACAACCGCCTCGAGGAATACACCATCGAGCGAGAGACCGACCGCAATATCGTCGGCGGCATTTACAAAGGCCGTGTCCGAAACATCGAAGCCGGCATCAAAGCGATGTTCATCGACATTGGCTTCGAAAAAAACGCCTTCCTCCAGTTCTGGGACGCCATCCCTGCCGCCCTCGACAGCGGCATCGAGACCATCAACCGCGGAGGGGGAGGCAAAAAGAAAAAAGGGCCCGCCGTCACCCACAAGGATGTCCCAAACATCTACCCGGTCGGTTCCGACATTCTCGTCCAAGTCAAAAAAGGCCCTATCAGCAACAAAGGCCCTCGCATCACCACAGATATCAGCCTTGCCGGACGCTACCTCGTCCTTATGCCTTTTAATGACCAGTTCGGCATCTCGCGCAAGATCGACGATCCGAAGGAACGCGAACGGCTGCGCAAAATCCTCAGCGAACTCGACGTCCCGGAAGGCATGGGCGTCATCATGCGCACCGTCGGTGCCGGACAGCGCGCGCGTTACTTTGTCCGCGATCTCGGCCTCCTTCTC
>JBBRHN010000069.1:0-9109 GCA_038222685.1 Chthoniobacterales bacterium
GCGAGTTGCCATCGCCTGCTTGCCCTCGCGCTGCTCTGCACCCTCGTCGGCTGCACGACGCCCAGTGCTTCCACGATGCCCGAGTTTGCAGCAACGTCCGATCAGGGAATCTACAGACTGCGGGCGGGCGATGTCATTTCACTGGAGGTTTTTCAAGAGCCTTATATGACGACCCGCCAACGAATTCTTGGTGATGGCACGATTTCCGTCGGCCTCATCGGTCGCGTGAATGTCGCTGGCGAAACGATCAGCGGTGCCGCCCAGAAAATCGCAAAGCTCTTAAACGAAAAACAACTCGTCAATCCACAGGTCAACATCACTGTCGAGACCTACTCGCCCCGGCGTTTCACCGTGTGGGGGCAAGTGCGCAATCCAGGCTCGTTCGTTATTCCTGGCGAGGAACAAGTCACGCTCCCCGAGGCGCTCGCCATGGCGGGCGGCAACACTGACATCGGCGACCCTCGCAGTGTTATCGTCACGCGCCGAGGCCCATCCGGCCAAGTCAAACGCAAGGTCAATGCCTTAAGCCCCGAGGCCGAGCACATCTTTATTCAAGAAGGCGATGTGATCCGCATGAGCGAAACCCTGTTCTAAATGGCTGACTTTTCCTCCGAGAGCGAAGACGCGTTTGCCCCGTCCGGCGGAGGATCGGCTTTTGACCCGTGGACGTTCCTCGCCACCGCGAAACGATTTTGGTGGATTCCCGCCATGTGCCTCGCGATCGCGCTGGGCGCAGGCATCCTCTTCGTGCGTTTTTCGAAACCGGAATTTGTTTCGACCGCCGAAATCAAAGTCGAGCGCCGCGCCGCCTCTGGCGCTGTCTCGCTCACAAGCGGCAGCCCGCTCGCGTGGGAGGGCGCGACCGCCCCCGAAGATCTCAAGACCATCGAAAAAAGTTTCATTAGCCCAATGCTCATCCAGCGGTCCGTCGCCTCCATTCGCGAAGGCGGGTTCGAGATCCTCACGTTTGACGGCATCCCGGCCTCAGACCTCACAGACGACAAACTCGCAGGGTTCCTGATCAAAAACTCCGAAGTTGCCCTCATTCCTGAGACACGACTCATCCAGATTTCTTACAAAAACGGCGATCCCCTCATGTCCCAGCAGATCGCCAACCTCATCGTCAACCAAGGCATCCAATACGATCAGGATCAGCGCATGGCCTCCACGACTGCGAACATCCGTTATCTGCGCGATGAGGTCAAAAAAGGTGAGGAGAATCTTCGCCTCTCCGAGGAAAAACTCAACTCCTACACCCGCACACTCGGCAACGTCTCCATCGACAGTGATCTAAATATCGTTGCCACACAGCTCCGTGAACTCAACTCCCGCAGCACGATCGCCAAGGCCGACCGGCTCCGCATCGAAAGCGACTACGCCCAAATCGAGAGCTGCCTCGGCGATCCCGCGAAGCTTATGAAAATCGAGAGCATCCAACGCATGCCCTCCATCATTTCCCTCAGTGCTCAGATCGGCGAAGTGCAGGCCAAAATCTCGAAGCTCTCGCTCCGCTACCGTTCCGATAATCCCTTCATGCTCCAAGCAGAGAAGGAACTGAAAGAACTCGACGCCTCCCTCCAAAACGAAATCGTCCAAGCCCCTAAAAGCGTCGAGGCGACTCTGGCCGGAGCACGCCGCGCCGAAGAAAATATTCTCCGCGAACAACAACTTCAGGAGGAAAAAGTGATCCAGGTTCGCGATCTTGCCGTTCCGTCCCGAGTCCTCCAGCGCCAGATCGATGCAGATCGCCTCACTTACGAAGCCGTATTGAAACGCCTCAGCGAGGAACTCTCCCAAGCCCGCAGCGTGCCGGTTCTCCTCCAAGTCGTTAATCCCGCAGGCTTCGGATTCCCCAGCGGGTCGCGCCCTATCAAATTTCTCGCCACCGCCCTCTTCATCGGTGCCATCATCGGCTTCGGCATCATTTTTCTCATCATGCAGCTCGACTCGAGCATCAAGTCGCCCGAAGAGGCCGAACGCATGCTCGGCCTCTCCGTTCTCAGCGCGATCCCGGAATACGAGCTTCCAAAAGAAAAGACTTCCGATCCCTCGCCTCCGCGGGAATCGACCTTTGCCAACGCCTGCCCCGCTCTCGGCGACAAACATTCGCCCACCGCCGAAGCCGTTCGTTCGCTGCGCACCACTCTTCGCTCGATGCACGGCGAGGCCCCGCACGAGGTTATTCTCGTCACCGCCCCCCTCCACGGCGACGGCGCATCGTTCTGCGCTTCGAACCTCGCCGTCATTCTCGCTCAGGCCGGACAACGCACCCTTCTCATTGATGCGAATCTCCGCGAACCCGCCATCGAAAAAATGGTTTTCCAATCCTGCGGACGTCCGGGCCTAGCGGACTTTTTGCAAAGCGGCGACAACCTCGCAAACGTGATCCACCCGACCTCCGTTCCCCGCCTCGACATCATCCCCGCAGGCACCCCCTGCCCGTTTCCGGCGGAGACCCTTTCGCGTCAGCAATTCGAGTCTCTTCTCGCCGAGGTGAAACCATTTTACGAAAAAATCGTCATCGACTCGGCCGCCCTCTGCGCCGTTAGCGACACGTTGGCATTCGCCCGCCTCTTCTCAACCGTCTGCCTCGTTGTGCGTTCCGGCGTCACCCCGCGCAATGCGGCCAAACGTTCTATCGAGCTCCTCCGCCGCGCAAACGTCCATCCCACCGGCCTCATCTTTAATTCCTCCGCCGTCTCGTTCGGCGGCGGACTCAAAGACTTCGACTCGTCGCCGAGCGGCAAAGCCCGCACCGCCGAAACATCAGACGGAGGCATCGTCTGCCCGTCCTGCGGAAAAACCTATTTATCCTTCGCCGACCTCATCTCCCGAACTACCGCCGCGCTCGGCAGCACCGACGTGCGCCGCTGCTCGTGCGGCCAGTCCTTCCACCCGCGCGAAATCGATCTCCGCGATCTGTCCGAACTCGGTGTCGCCCGGCGACGCGCTTTTGGCGAACTCCTCGTACACCTTCAATCCACCGGCATGAGCGGGGACGAGGCGCGCAACCACCTCCTTCTCACCCTCAAATTCTGGAGAAACGACCTCCCGGAAGACGGCTCGCTCGCGATTGCCAAACCCGGCGACCAACGCGCAGACATCCTTGCCACTCTTCTGGATCGTCTCTCCCAAGCCGGTCTACCTAGCGCGGAAGCACGCCAAAAACTGCTCGAAGCCGTCAGGACATGGAAGCCATAGGGGATCATCAATGATCGCGCTCCGCCACCTCGCGCCCGCTCTCCTCACGCTGGCACTCGCCTCCCTCGCCCACGGCCAAAATTCGACAATCGCGCCAGCATCGCCGCCCGCGTCTGCGCCTAACCCGGTTCCCTTGGTTGAGCCCAATGTTCTTGACGGCCTCGAATCTCTCCAACTCGCCCCCAACCCCGCAGACATCTTCGCTGGCCCGCCTCCGCTCACCACGTCACGCCGCGCCGCGCGCAACGCAGGCAGCGGATCGCCCGTTCCCGAGCCCGTCCCATTCATCAATCAAGTGCCTCCCGCACTCAGCGTCATCGAGAATGCGATCCGCACCAACTCCGACGCCCCGCTTCCGTCGGCGCCCGGCGATGGCGAACCTCCCACCCCACCCGATTTCGGCCAGGGCTTCGATACCCCCAGCTTCCCCTCGTCCTCACTCGAACGCCGCAGCTTTGGCAACGTCGCCGAACCCCGATTCCTCACCCCCCGCCGGGGATTCGCCATCGGCGGCAGCCGCGTCCGTTACGGTGCCGATATTTCCGGCGGCGTGGCTTACAACAACAACGTCTTCGGCACCGCATCCAATACCCAGGGCGACATCGTCATGACACTTCAGCCCACCCTCTACGTGGAAACCGGAAAAAAGGGTTCCATCCGTTTCCTCTGGGCACCAAGCGTCTTGAAGTATGCCAAATACAAACAGCTCGACGCCGTCAATCAGACCTTCCTCTTCAGCTCCCGCTACCGCCTCACCAAACTCCGCCTCGGCCTCGACGCCAGCTATGTTTCCCAAAGCGGCCTCTTCCTCAACAGCCAGGGCCAATCCAGACAAAGCACTCTCTTCGCCCGCATCTTTGCCGCTTATCCGCTCAGCCGGAAAACCGAACTCCAACTCACCGCCGACAACAGCGTGATCCAAGCGGAACCCGGCGGCACGCAATTCGCAGGCTCCCTGAGCGCTGCCGTAGACTATCGCTATTCACGAAAAACCACCGTCGGTGCGGGAGTCACCGTCGGCTATTACAACGCCCCGGCTGGCTCGACCACTTATCAGACATTTCTTCTCCGCCTCCTCTACAACCCCACCTCCAAACTCACTTTCCGCGCCGAAGGTGGTCTCCAATTTCGACAAGCCACGTCCGCCAACATCGGCTCCAGCGCGTCTTCCACAGCCGTGCTCTCCGCTTTACTAAGCTATCAACTCACCCCGAAAACCTCAGCGTCCTTACGCTTTTTCCGCAATACCGAAGTCGATTCGTTTAACTCCGCAAACATTATGACACTCACCGGCCTCGAAGCCTCTGTCGCTTGGCAAATTACCCGTCGCGCCTCTTTTAACGCGTCCGTCCTCAGCGGAAATGTCGAACAAAGCACGCTCGGCGGTGTCGAGGATGGCACCTACGCCTTCAACCAAGCCTCCGTCTCCCTCTCCTACGTGTTACTCAACGACATCAACGTCCGCGTCTTCAACAACGTCCAACAACGCTACAACGACCCCCAAGCCAATAACTTCCTAACCAGCACCACCGGCATGTCCCTCGGGGCAAGGTTCTAAGTCCGGTGTTGCCGAGTTTTTCAAAGCCCGCACGTTTTCAGATGCTGGCCGCCGCCCTCATCATCCTCGCAGGTATGGGACTCCGTATCGCGTGGATGAACGATTCCGCCCTCTGGTGCGACGAAGCCGAGAGCAGTATCAACGCTCTCACCATTCTCGAAACCGGCTTGCCGGGCTGGAAGTATCTCGACCTTCCTGTTTATGAAAACACGCTGACCGAGCCTTGGGACGGACACCCCGAATACGAGTTCCGCGACAGCAGCTATTCTCCCCAAGGCGTCACCGTTTATCACGGTTGGCTGCCAATCTATGCGATGGCAGCGTCGCAGTGGTTGTTCGGTCTTAGTCCAGATGATTTGCACTCGCCTCCCCGCGTGCTCCACGGCGTCGACCAAATCAATATCCGCACTATGGTCCCACGTTTACCGTCCCTGCTTTTCGCGCTTGGGACGATGATCTTAATTTACCTCGTAGGGAGCCAACTTGCTGGCCGCACGGCTGGACTCGGGGCCCTGACTCTCATGGCGTTCAATGCGAAGACCGTCGATTTCGGATTTCAAGCGCGATACTATTCGATGACGCTCTTCATGACGGCATTTGCCGCGTGGTGCTTGATCCGCGTCGTCAGGCGTGGGCGATGGCCGGACTTTATCTTGTTCGGGGTGTCGGAGGCTCTTCTTTTTCACACCCATCAATTCTCCGCACTCGTCTTCGCCGTGGTCGCCGCCGCGCTCACACCCGCCATTGTCAAAAAGTCGATGTGGCTTCGAAAATCCCTCGTAGGAGGAGGATGCGCCGCTTTACTGATTTTACCTTGGGTATGGTTCTCAGGTTTTTTGTCTACGGCATCCTCAGTCCCAAAGGTTTTTAAACTTTTTGATTCCATTGCCGACTGGTTCTATTACTCACTCGACCGCCCGGTTCCTCTTTTATTGATAACGCTACTTACTGGCGTCGTTGTGATCACGCGATGGCGTCCTCAGTGGCTTCCCATTTGGCTTTCACGTCCCGTGCGCCGTCATGGAGGAATCTACGCGCTTCTTCTCCTCTGGCTGCTCGTTGCTTATGCCGCTTTCCACATCATCGTCCCGGCCGCGAGCTTCTTCTTCGAGAGGCTGTCTCTTGTGCTCTGGACGCCCTACGTTCTGATCCTGAGCGTCTTCGTCGCTGATCTCTTTCGAAAGTTCTCTCGCCGGATCGCGAGTATTTTCGTGATCGTAACTTTGCTTACCTTACTCGCAAGCCGTGGACGTCTGGCGTTTTTTGAAGCGACTTCGGTGAGCTCCTCGCGACAAGCAATCACCGAAGTCGTTAGACAACTCAAAATCAGGGGCTTTGCCACCGGCACAAAGTTCTACGCCACACCAAACGAGCACCTCACTTATACCTACTACACAGGCTTACCTGTTCAAAGCGTTGCGCCAATCAGAGCAGAGTTTTTCGACACTTACCCTCATCCCATCGTGTTTATCGAGCGCCAGATGGAATCCTATTTCCCAATCGGGTCGGAACTCGCCGCAGCCTCGCGATCTCTCGGTCTCGGCGAAGATTGGGAAACGTCTTGGCAGATCAGCGATTCGATTTGGTGCACGCTCGTGGCCCAAGATCTCCGGGCACGCGGCATCAATCACCCCGGGATTCCTGCGCCAGCAGGCATGGAAGAGCTATTAGCAAAAACCGAGTGGTGGGCGACCAAGTATCGGAACGACTACCTTTACGACATGAAGTCGTCGCCGGTGCTTCGCGGCGTCCCGGCGACTCGAGTCAAAGACATTTGGATGGGGTTTTTCTATCGTTTCGTCGATCCCGCATCGCGGATCGGGCTCAACCTTCAGATTCTTCCCCGTTTGCGAAACGCCGAAGTCATCATACTCCCGCTTGCCGACGCCGTCATTTTCGTCTCCGAACTCCCGATTTCTACAAAAAATGATCCTGCCGAGCATTCCCATTGAGGTCGTAGATATTTTTCGATAACGTGCCCATACATGCCTGAGTTGTCTATTGTTATGCCTTGCTTGAACGAGGCCCTCACCCTTCCAATCTGCATCGAAAAAGCACATGCGTTCCTTAAAGAAAGTGGAGTCGATGGAGAAATTATTATCGCCGACAACGGGAGCACGGTTGGCTCGATCGAAATCGCCGTGCGACTCGGAGCCCGCGTCGTCAACGTTCCGATCAAAGGCTACGGAGCCGCTCTCTCGGCAGGAATTCATGCCGCTAACGGCACGTTTGTCATTATGGGAGACGCCGATGATAGCTACAATTTTTGGGGACTACAACCGTTTCTGGATAAGCTGCGCGAAGGATACGACCTCGTCATGGGCAACAGATTTCAGGGCGGCATTTCGCCCGGAGCAATGCCGTTCATGCACCGTTTCGTCGGCAATCCAATGCTTAGCGCCATCGGGCGCCGCATCTACGATCATAAAGTCTGCGGAGACTTTTACTGTGGACTGCGCGGATTCCGCAAGGAGGCCATCGAGAAGCTTCGCGTCCAGAGCACCGGGATGAAGTTTGCGCTGGAAATGATCATCAAGGCGGAATTGTTCCGACTCAATATCACAGAGGTGCCAACGACTCTCTCGCCTGACGGTCGAGATCGCAAACCGCAACTCAGAACCTACCGCGACGGATGGCGGAGCCTTCGGCTCTATCTTTTGATGAGCCCGCGGTGGACGTTTGGAATTCCCGGCCTCGCGTTGTTTCTCATCGGCGCATTGGCTTTTGCAATCTCGTTTTTTGGCGTGCTCGCGAGCTCATATGATGCGGCAATTGCGATTTGTGCATCGGCCGCCATCGTCCTTGGTTATCAGGCTGTCATGCTGGCTGTCTTTGCCAAATTCATCGCGATCGAAGTCGGCCTCCACCCCTCGCTAACAAAATTCTGGCGACTGCGCGAGCCAGGCACCTTGGAGCGATTCCTGATCGCTGGCGGCTTGATCACCGTGGCAAGCCTCTTCCTCACCGCATTCGTAGCGCGCAATTTTTCAGAACATAATTTCTCCCCGCATCTCATTCACTTCGCACTTCTTGCCGCTGTTTCTCTTATCGCCGGAGGGCAAACGATCATCGCCGGGTTCTGCCTCGGCCTCTTCCAACTTGTCTCTGAGCGACGGGAATTCCCCCGCAAGCGCGCCTCTGATCACTGACAGCTTATTTACGAACCTCGATCACCGAGACCGATAACGGCGGGATCGGGGAAAGTTCTAAGCGGTTTTCACGCACGTCGTAAACTGCACCCTTGCGCATTACCGGATGCGGGTCATTTGGCCCGTCTCCCGTCCAATGCCAGACGCTGGCCGCGCGATAAGCCAACTCACCAGGAAAAGAAACGGAGCTCCCCGGAACCCAATCCATCGTTCGATTCAATATCCAGACCACAAGCGTTTTTCCATTTCGCGAACGACTCCCATAAGCAGAGACCAATGAGTTGCCTCCAGTGACTTTGATCAAGTCGGACTGAAGGAAATGCCCCCAAAGTCCCAGCGCCTGTCCGGTCGGGAGAATACCATTTTGAGGCGATAGAGCGTAAAAAACATTGCGCTCGGCATCCGCATCGTCCATCCAGCGCGTCCCCCAAAGCATCGTTGCGCGAATCCGCGGCTCCGCAAGCAGTCGCCCGATGGTGTCAAATGTGACCAGACTTCGGCCGAGCGTGTTATCCCCTTTCCAACCGCCCTTCGACCAATTGATCGCGTTCGTTTCGGCCACAATCAGTTCCATGCGATCGCGATCCGATGGCGCAGTGAACCGATCTATACTCGACAAGGCCGTTCGGGCGCCCTCGATCAAATCCGTGTTCGGTCGCCGTATCCAATTTTTATAACTCTGCCAACCGCCAGTTGTGTAAAGACTCAGCGTGACGAAATCCAAAAAATGCGACGCTTTCGGTAGGAAACGCGACCACCACTTGGCATCCGACCCGCTCGCACCGACCAGAATCGAAGGGTCAACCCGCTTCATTGCACTTGAAAACTCCGCAACCACGCTGGCCATCGCCTCGGGCGTAGCGGTGTTGTTATTCCAGTTCTCGTTGCCGACCTCCCAATACTTGACGCCATATCCCCGCCTGATGTTGGAGTAACGCACCCACTCCACAGCATCGCGAAGCCATTCCTCCTTCGTGCGTCCCGTCCGCTTTTCCGAATCAAACCCTAGAACCACGTATGGCTCGGCATCAATAGCCCGCGCTGTGAAAATAAAGTCGTCGAAATCGATTCGCCGTCCCGGAAACTTTGCATACGCCGAAAAGGAGGAAGACCGCGCCCTTTCATACGGCGGTTTCGACCAAAGATGAAAATCAGATTTCTCCCCCCCCGGATACCGCAACCACCGAACCCCTAACTCACG
>JBBRHN010000070.1:0-9084 GCA_038222685.1 Chthoniobacterales bacterium
TTTGAGCACTTGGCTGTATACAGTATACGCAATTATCGCTTGATATTCGCCCGCCAAATCGTCGTTTAATAATTGAATCAGCTTTTCGCGGGTGATCTTTACTTCTGTCGTCGTGTTTTCGGTATTCATTACTTCTCTCAATCTTCTTGATGCCTCGCCGACTGGCTATAGGGAGTAACCCTACCGTCAGCCTAGGAAACGAACTCGCTCCATCCGTGGAACACTGCCCAACCGTACGGAGGATGCCGCTGAGCATCTTTCCCGAGTTCCGACGACTGCCTCAGGGAACATTGCGTGGAAAAGCGGTTTCGCAGCTACTTCGGGAGGTCCCGTCCACGAAGACGGCAAATGTCGTAAGGGGGTATTCGGATGCTTCAACGCCGCTTAAAACCATATTGGCTGGCAGGGGGCGTTCGTGCATTAGCAGCGGTGGTTTTTAGTATCAACAAGGCGTAGGGTTACACCCCATAGTCCTCAGCAGACTACGCCCGTAAACTGCGGGCTATGAAAAACATAATTCAGAAGTCAATCGGTGCAGTTGTGCTCACGGGAGCGCTCTTTGCAGTCAACGCTGGCATCGCGCAGAGTGCGGATGTCATTAGCACTACCACATCCATGGGAACAACTTCAGCCATGGGAACCACAACATCAATGGGAACGATCAGCGAGTTCGGACCGGATCGTATCATCATCCGGTCGGAAGGTACGGCGGATCCTATTCGCTACTCATCCAGCAAGACGACAACATATGTGGATGAAAGCGGCAAGGCGGTCTCGGTCGAGTCCGTGAAGTCTGGCGTACCGGTCACGGTGTATTACACCAAAACGGGCGACGGAATGGTGGCCGACAAGGTTATCGTTCGAAAAGTGACGACAACACAACAGTAAGAAATACGTGAGAACATCATTCGCACTATTTCTCCTGGCCAGCGCTGTCATCTCGACATTGTCGGGCTGCGTGACGCAGACGGAGCCAGCCCGCAGCACCACTACCACCACGGAAGAGAGCACGACGTTCAGCCGACCAAATGCTGGCACTGTGGAAACCCAGACGATCCGCTCTTACTAGAACGCAACTCGCCTTAACCGAGAGCGGTTCGACGGAGGTCGGGCCGCTTTTTTTTTGGTAATCTCCAAGCGTGTGCCTGTGGTCGAAGAAACTACCCCAAAATTTGCAAGAGCTACGCTGATCTCGTGTTTAACTTTTACGCGCACCCCATCACCCCAGGTTTGCACCGCTTAATCGCGTGTCGTTATCCATCAATTCCGCTTCGGCAATTTGAGCCACATCGGGCGGCCCCTCTTCAAATGTTGCCTGTTGCGCCTTCGATAGGGAAAGGGCGTCAACAAGCTCGCGGCGCAGTTGGCGCTGAGTCTTTGAATATATAGAGCGCTTTTTCATAGCCACCCGGGAAGCTGCCTTATCGGTCTGCGGCCGGCGTTCAAATACGGTCGCAAACGAACCGAAGAGCCAAAAAGTATCCGATGAGCGCACAGCCTCCGATTGCTACCGCAGCGGCTTGGAAGGCATTTTGAGAAAATGCCGCCTTAGCCGCCTTGGTGCTATAGATCGTATTTTCGCGAATACGCCCACAGATTTCCCAACCCCTGTTGATGAAGTTCCCAGCGTAACTACTGCCACCCCCTACCGGCTGCTGCCCGGCGATATCGTCGTTAGCGGATAAAAGCATGCCGACGGTGTTAGTGAATTGCGCCATTTGATCGTGAATCGCGTGCCTTTTGTTTCTCATGGTATTTGGTTCGTGCAACTGCCGTTCCGTTTTGTTAGTCGGACTGTCGATTGCGAACTGATCAGTAACCGTTGAACTGTTGGTCGGCTATGGGGCATTAACCCCAGAAAAGGGTTTCTTCGAGAAAAAGTGCGTTTTCCGGATAGCCCGGTTGTCGGCCTTAAACAACCGAGGTCACCCAGCGCCCTTGCGTTGCCCATCCTCGAGCCTGTAGAGCATCTCTCCAGCTTTCGGAACAAGCAGCACACCCTCAGCCTCCCGATTCGCAAAGTCCTCTTTCCGAATCGTCGCCGGGTCGCGGTAGCCTAAGTTAATTTTTTTGCAAACGTTCTCGGGGATCCCCGTAGCGAGCGTCACGCGCACGCGGCATTTCTCGACCCCGTCCTCAAATGTTCCGATGCCACGCACATGTGTCGAGTGGGCCAGCACGCCCCACGGCAGGTGTTTGAACTGATCCCACTGTTTCAAAAAATAATCGCGGCAGTGGTAGCCAATCTGACCGATGAGCTCCCCATGGACGACCGAGACTTCGTGAATGTGCGGCGCGTAAATAATGAGCTCTCCTCCGTCGGCAACCACTGGTTCGAGCTTATACATGCATTTCCCTCCCACCCAAAGTTCGTCATACATCGCCGGCGCACAAGAGAGCACGGTGTGAAACGGCTTTGGCTTTCGAATGATATGCAACTCCTGCGACAAATCGCTGGCGGCATCCCAGGCCGACTCGGGCGTTCCGATAAACATGCCCGAAAAATCACTCCCGCTCACCACGAGGCAAAAACACATTTTCTCTATCCCAACCATTGCCGCTGCGCGATCCACGACTTTTCGGACGGGCGTCCACTTGTTCCCGATAATCATCGGATTCGTGATCACCGCCCCGAGCCAGTGGAAAAAATTGAGAATCTCCGGCCCGCCCACTCCCGGGAAGAGATACTTGTTGCCGCCTGAGCACCCCACGACCTCATGCGGAAAAACCGGCCCGATGATCACGACGCGATCGTAATCAAAGAGCCGTTTGTTGATTGTCACAGCCACGTCCATCGAAAATAGCCCGCCGCTTAATGATTCAATCTCCGCCGCAGGAATCGCCCCAAGATCCAGCAGCGCGTCGGGATTGTCCCATTCGTGATTAAAAAATCTCACACGTCCAAATTCCCCTGCCCTCTCGTGTTCTGAAATTTCAAGGCGTTCGCGGATCCCGGCCTCCGACATCGGCGGGTGCGTCCCCAGAGCGATCATCACGTCAAACGCGTCGCACAAACCGGCTACCTCAGTGTGCATTGCACGAAAAACCTGCCCAACCGGTGCCGTCCTCGTGGCATCGGGCACAATCAATAACACTTTTTTGCCCCGCCAATCCTGAGCCCCGCACGCCTCACCGATTGCTCCCGCCACTTGTTCCGCCGTCAAACTCGCACCAACCGGAGCCAGTGCATGGATACTCTTCATCGTTTCAAACTACCGCTACGTCCTCGTGCGCGGAAGAGTTTTTTCTGCGCATCGCGTTTTGCTTGATGGCCGCCGCTGCGCCTCGTTAACTAGGCCAATGCGTATCCTGCCCCTCGCGCTCGCAACGCTTTTCCCCCTTCTTGCCGTCGCCGGAATCCGCACCGAACTCACCCCGACCCAACTCAACGATCTCGAGAGGGGGCAGCAGGTTGTCGTCAAGGAAGAGGTCGAGGGTCGCCCGTGGCCGCGACTCCGGATCTACCAAAAGGTCGCAGCCACTCCGGAAGAAGTCCTCGCTGTTTTTTGCGACTACGCGCAGGCGACCACATTCGTTCCCGACGTAATAAAATCCGAAATCTCGCGCATGATTTCGCCTTGCGTGCTCGAAGTCGATTACCAGATCGATATCCCGATGCTCCCGGACGAGAGCTACACCACCCGCAATTCGCTCTCTTCGTCGGGAGACTCCTACAAAGTAGCGTGGGTTCTCGTCCGCGCGCTCCAAACCAAAGCCAGCGAGGGCACCCTACGCGTCGAGCCGGCCGAAGGCGGCGCGCTTCTCTGTTACACCAATCTCGTCACCCCAGGCTCAAGCATGGCCGGCCTTCTCCGCATCCCGGCGATCGAACGCATGAAGACCACCGTCGCCGCCATCGTCAAAAAAGTCGAGAAACAGAAGGCCGAAGCTCCCGCCGCCCTTCAAAAACAGATCCTCCGCCTCCGTGAAGCCCTCACAGCCGATCCCGACCCGGGAAACTAACGCCACCTTCACTTTTTTGTTTTCATCCCTCCCTCCAAAGTGTCCTCTGAGGTGCTCATGAAACGATTCGAAAATCAAGTGGCCATTGTCACCGGCGCCGGCCGTGGCATCGGCGAGTCCATCGCGAAACGCCTAGCGGCCGAGGGCGCAAAAATTGCCGTCGTCAGCCGCACGGAATCGAACTCCATCCGCACAGCCGATTTCCTCAACGCTATTGCCCCGGAAACCGCCCGCTCCTACGCCGTGGACGTTGCCGATTTTGATGCCGTGCAAAAAACCGGAGAACAAATCCTCGCGGATTTCGGGCGCTGCGATGTCCTCGTCAACAATGCGGGAGTGACCCGCGACACGCTCGCCATGCGCATGTCGAGCGAAGACTGGGATGTCGTCCTGCAGACCAATCTCAAAGGAGCCTTCAATTTCACTCGGTCCGTCCTCCGAGCAATGGTCAAACAGCGTTCGGGCCGCATTATCAATATCAGCTCAGTCAGCGGCCTGATCGGATTCCCCGGCCAAGCCAACTACGCTGCCAGCAAAGCCGGACTCATCGGACTGAGCAAAAGCCTCGCCAAGGAACTCGCCAGTCGCGGCATCACCGTCAACGTCGTCGCTCCTGGCTTCATCGAGACCGACATGACATCTGTCCTCACCGAAGAAATCCGCAAAGGTGCCCTCGCGCACATCCCTCTCGCCCGTTTCGGCGCGGGCGAAGACATCGCCGCCGCCGTGGCCTTCCTCTCCAGCCCGGAAGCCTCATTCATCACCGGCCAGGTTCTTGCAGTCGATGGCGGCATGAGCATGTAGAAGGCTCGGTGCCGAGCGTGTTGGTCTTTGCGCAGGGCGAAGAGCGAGTCAAGTCCACCTTCTCACTTCGTCTTCGGCCCCATCGAGCGAATGTAGGCGACAAGTTGCTCGATTTGCTCAGGACTAAGCACGCTGGCATACGCTGGCATAGCCGCTGCATAGCCTTTCACAATACGTGTTTGCGGGTGCGTGATCGACTCGCGGAGGTAAGCAGCATCAGCCATCACCTCTGCCCCGTCGTTCATCGTTTGCATCGTGCCATAGATCCCGGTCAATTGCGGAGCGAGTTCCGACGAACCTTGCATATGACACGCGGCGCATCCCTGTCCTAGAAACGCCCGCTTTCCCGTATCCGCCATGCTGTCCGCATCCGGACGCCCAATGTCCGGCAGCGCGAGCAGGATGTAAATCGCCGCGAACGCAAACACCAACGTCCCACCAATCGCGTGCAGCCAATCCGCGAACTGATATCGCGAATTCATCAAAAACTTCACGAACATCAGAGAAAGCACGATCACCGCCAGAATCGGCACATTCCACTCCGCGCTGTAAAGCTGCGAAAAGTGCGCGCTCAGCATCAGAAACAGCACGGGAAACGTCATGTAGTGATTGTGCAGCGAGCGCGACTTCGCCGCTTTGCCGAGTTCGCCATCGTGCGGACGACCTGATTCCAACGCCGCCATGAACTTGTGCTGATTTGCAATGATATGAAAAAAAACATTCGCCGACATCATCGTTCCCATCATTGCGCCAATCTGAAGATAGACCGCACGACCGTTGAACATCGTGTTGAAAAACCACGCCGCCGCAAACAGCAGCGCCAGCGAAAGAGACACCGCGACGAATGGCTTTTTTTTGAGCGGCGATCTCCACAACTGATCATAGACGAGCCACCCCGCCCCCAAACCGCCGAGACTCCACAGAACCGCCGCGTATCCCGGCATCGCCGTCTTCGTCGCATCAAGAAAAAACGTCCCGCTCCCCGTGAGATAGAGCGTCCCCATCAAAACGAACCCGCTCAACCACGTCGTATACGATTGCCACATAAACCAATGCAACGGCGCCGGAATCGCCCCCGGCCGCAAAATCCGTTTTTCCAAGTGATAAACCCCGCCGCCATGCAGCATGTCCAGCGTGCCCAGCAAATCCCCTTCCCCGTCTTTCGCCGGCTTCTGGAGATTGAACTCCATCCACGTAAACAGCAGCGAATTGCCAATCCACATGATCGCCGTGAGCACGTGCACAAAGCGAAAAAGCACGGCCACCCACGAAATCAGATCAGCTTCCATCATCAATGCAGAAGCACCTCATGTGCCAGCATTCGCAATCTCAGTGCGGCGTTGTTGGGATCGGAGCCGACGGCACGAACACCCACGCCATCCCCGCCGCCTTCGCTGCCGCAACGCCCGTCGGGCTGTCCTCAAAAACCAAACACGCCCCCGGCTCGACCCCCAACCGCCGCGCAGCCTCTAAAAACGGATCCGGAGCCGGCTTCCCATGTTCATAATCCTCCGCGCACACAATCGCATCAAACAAGTCCTTAATCCCCAGCGCCTGAAGCGTTGCATCCACCAGCTCATGCATGCCTCCCGACGCAATCGCCATCGGAATCACCCCATGCATCTGCCGTGCAATCTGCAATACCGGCACAATCGGCAAGACCTCTGGAATCATAGCCAGATAGTATTTTTCCTTCGTCCGCACCGTATCCACCACATCCAGCTTCGTGCCGAACTTTGCATTGAGCTGCGCGATGATCACATCCGTCGGCTTCCCGCCCCACTGGTAAAAAAGCTCCTCCGGAAACGTCCCTCCAAACTCCCCCATCGCCTTCGTCCACGCCCGAAAGTGCAACGGCATCGTGTCCGCAATCGTCCCATCGCAGTCAAAAATATAAGCCCCAAACGCCCCATCCGGTAAATCAAGTTGCATCGCAGAGCTTTCCCCGTAAATCGCAAGAACGTCAACGCAAGTTTACCATCGCTGAGAATCGTGGGTAAGATTAAAAGGGGGTGAGGTGGAAGTAAGAACAGTGTGCACTGTTGGCTGGACGGGAGCGTGGGCATCTTGCCCGCTTCTCAAACGGGCGAGACCCGCGCTCCTGTAGCCCAATCTCACCCACTTTTAATCAAACCCGAGAATCGTCACACCGTGTTCTTTTCGATTCCGCTTCGCGGAATATCTGGAGCCTAGGGGGTTCGAACCCCTGACCTCCTCAATGCCATTGAGGCGCTCTACCAACTGAGCTAAGACCCCGCGTGGGCCAAGTAGAATGGCAGAAGTCGAGCGGGTATCAAGCAAGAATCTCCGAATTCACTCGTAGCGGAGGGCGGATATGGGGTTGAGGCGAGAGGCGCGGATGGCGGGGTAGATGCCGGAGAGGAAGCCGGCGAGGACGGCGAAGCTGACGCTGAAAAGGATGCCGCCAAACGTCATAACTGGGGTGTTTTCGTTCGGGGCGAGTGCTTTGAGGAGTTCGATGAGGCCGAGTGCGGCGACAATGCCAATGACGGCGCCGATGAAGGCGATGGAGACGCTCTCAATCATGATTTGTGTGAAAATGTCGCGTCCGCGTGCGCCGACGGCGAGGCGGATGCCGATTTCGCGAACGCGTTCGGAAATACTGGCGAGCATGATATTCATAATGCCGATGCCGCCAACGAGGAGGCTGATCGTAGCGATGAGACCACCGCTCAGGCGAGTGGCGCGGACCGAGGACTCCATCCGGTCAAACCATTCCTCGCGGGTGTCGAGATCGAAGTCATCGACGCCGCGATGCGTGACGAAAAGGGCAGAGCGCACTTGGTCGAGCGCATTACGAAATTGGGCGAGGTCGCCGATTCGGAGCGTGAGACTCTCCAAGCGCACGCTTTCTTTGGAGTCCATCGGAAAAGCTCCGGATCGAAATTCATAAAACATCGTTGAGAACGGGATCAGGACGGATTCGTTTTTTCCGCGAAACGGATCCCAGCCTCGGCGATTGCGCGAGGGCTTTTCGCCCCGCATGCGGCGAAGGCGGTCTTCTTCGCGTTCGTAAATGGGAAGGACGCCGACGATCTCAAAGGGGCTTCCATTGAGGAGGAGCTGGCGTCCGACGAGTTTCTCGCGGGGTACGCCGGGGAAGAGGGTCTCGGCAATGGTATTGCCGATGACGACGGCGCGGGTCGCGCGTTCGACATCGAGATCGGTGAGCCAGCGTCCGGCGGCGAGTTCGTGACGGGCGACCACGAAATGGTCGGGATAAACTCCGCGAATTTGCTTTCGATCTGATTTACCGTCTGGCGAGGCGATGACGACGCCGAAGGCAAGTTCGGGAGAGACGTGGGAGACGAGGGTCGCGGAGGATTTAAGGATTTCTGCATCGCGGAGGGTGCGTCCGGGCGAGAGGTTCCAGAAGTCGAACATCTGGTTGGAAATCTCCTTGTTGACGACGTTGACGTATTCGAGTCCGCCGACCTGCTGCATGAACTGTCGCGTGCCGATTTCGATGCCGGTGGTGAGAGCAAGCGTCGCAATCAGGCTGCTGACGCCAAGGACGATGCCGAGCATCGAGAGGAAGCTGCGGAATTTGTGGGCGGCGATCTCGCGGAGGCCGATCTGGAGAGCCACGAAAAAACTCATGGATTGTATTCGCGTTTAATGCGGCCGTCGCGAATCTCGATTACGCGCTTGGAGACGGCAGCAATGTCGGGGTCGTGGGTGACAAGGACGATGGTTTTGCCCGCTGCGTTAAGGTCCTTAAAAATTTTGAGAACCATTTCGCCGGTCGCCGAGTCAAGGTTGCCGGTGGGTTCGTCGGCGAAAACGATTTGAGGATTGTTGACGAGGGCGCGGGCGATAGCGACGCGCTGGCATTGGCCGCCGCTGAGTTGTGCGGGGCGGTTGGAAAGGCGGGTGCCGAGGCCGAGTTCCGTCGCGACTTTCTCGGCACGGGCA
Source organism: Chthoniobacterales bacterium (assembly GCA_038222685.1). GTDB lineage: Bacteria > Verrucomicrobiota > Verrucomicrobiia > Chthoniobacterales > Terrimicrobiaceae > JBBRHN01. The sequence continues at coordinate 8,704 of JBBRHN010000070.1, forward strand.
CGGCGCTCGGCGCCGGGAATGGACGAATAGACAAGTGGGAGTTCGATGTTGGCGACGACGTTGAGTTTGGCTAGGAGATTGAAGGCTTGAAAAACGAAGCCGATCTCGCGGTTGCGCACGCCGGCGAGGCGGTCTTGCGAGGCTTGGCTGAGGTCGTTACCGCAGATGTTCATTCGACCGGTGGTCGGCGCATCGAGGCAGCCGAGGAGGTGCATGAGCGTTGATTTTCCGCTTCCGCTGGGGCCGATGATGGAGACGAACTCACCGGAATCGATTTGGAGGTCGATGTGGTCGAGGGCACGAATCTCCTGATCGCCGATGCGATAGACTTTGCTGACGGCTTCAAGCTCAACGAGGGCCACGGCGAGTCAGGATTTCTCG
>JBBRHN010000071.1:0-9076 GCA_038222685.1 Chthoniobacterales bacterium
CCTGTTTGCCGGAAGTTGCTCATCAAAGAACTTCAAAGAGCGACTCATCGCGTCGCTCATTGCTTCCTTCTTGAGCACGTGGCCCTCGCCATCATAGAGCTTCATGGACGCCGGCTGGCCGAGTTTGCGTGCGGCTTCCGCAAGCTCAAGTGCATACGACACCGACACGACTTCATCACCCCGGCCATGGAGAATTAATGTGGGAGCAACCCGTTTCAACTTTGATTTGAGCGCATCAAATGTGCCTCCCGACACTTCCACGACTGCAACCACGCGCTTGTCTTCAGATGCAGCTGCGACCGCGAGGAAAGCACCCAGCGAGTAGCCAAAGATCCCGATGGAATCGGCCCGCACTCGGGGGTCTGCGACTGCAAAGTTCATCGCGTCGTGCACCGTGGCTTCCCAGATCGGCCAGAGCTTGCCGATCGCATCATTGCTACTCCAAAGCGTGCCCGTGCGGTTGAAGTAATGCACGAGCATGGCCATCTTACCCTGAAGAGCAAGGTTCCGGCAAAGGTCCACGAGTGCGCCTTTGCCAAAGATCATCCCCGCAGAGCTATGCAAAACGAGCACAGTTGGGTGCGGCCCCGGTGTGGAAGGGGTAAATGTTTCGACTTTGATTCGATGGCCCTCGCTCATGAACGACTCTGTGAGATCGATGATTCCAAGCCGAGCTGAAGGCGTGGTGCAACCGGAGATGCAAAACGCAAGCAGCGCGACGAACACACAAGGATGAAGAGAAAAGTAATTCATTGATGAAGGGGCGCTAATGCGGAGTCGGATTCGTAACGGAACACTTCCGAGATGCGACCAATCACGATGCTTAGTGTGCGTATGGTGACAACATTGAGCATAGTGAGGCCATCCGGCTGGAGCGTCATCCAGTGCGTCAAGCGCACACGAGGGAACGGGTTGGAGTTTTTCAGCGCGATTACGTAATCCGTCTGCAACGCATTGTCCGGCCGTTAAGCTGCTGATCAACCTGCGGAGGAATGATCTGCCTGCCGAGCGAAAGCTCATGTCATACGGAACCCATCGCCTCACAAGCGTGCCGCGTCAACACCCTCGTATGAGGGGAACGGTAATATCATTGTGCCTGGTAAGGGGCGACAATTGCTGCGCTCTCTTCAGGGACTTGCTTTTCTTGCGAAGTGGTGGGGCGTTGATCCCAGGGATTTACTCCTTGGTTGTCCGTGCGATCCGATCCCAGTTGCTTGACCAGCTTGTTATAGACTCCAAGAATCAGGAAAGTCGGCGCCCATTGGCCGACGAATAAGGCCTGATGCTTGTGACCAAGTAACTTCATTGTGAGAGAGGTGACGATAGAGGCGCCGGCCAACCACAAAAATGTGTCGGAGGGGAGTTTTGCGGTTTGCTCCTCAATCGCGCGGGCGAGGGGACCTTCGGAATGTTGTGTGGGACTGATCATGAGCGGGTGTCAGCGATTATTGCGCTGGAAGTAAGGGTCGGTTGGTTTTTGTGTTTCATAAAAAATGTTTGTTTGAGCGGGAATTTGCTTAGGCGCTTGGTTGTGATGCTTGAGATTCGACGACATTAGTAATAATACGTATTCCGCGCTATGGGGTGAAATCCCACTTTGTGAGAAAGTCTTTGAAATCGGTAGAAGCAAGTATTGAAAGATACAAACACGCCTTGGATCGTTTTTGACCGTCTTGCCGGACGCAGCTTCTGATTTTTTTTGTTGGCTACATCCTCTGCCGCTTCGAGGAACGATAAAGTATCATGAAGACCGTTAATTCACAAAATCTAGGCGGCAAAGTCGCCCTTGTCACAGGAGCAGGTTCCGGGATCGGAGAGGCCACTGCCCGATGGTTGGCCCGCGAAGGAGTTAAAGTGGGCATCCTGTCGCGCACGGCGAGCGAGATTCAGAAACTTGCGAAGGAGATCACCGAACAAGGAGGCGAAGCTCTCGCTCTCCGAGCGGATGTTGGTCATGAATCACAAATGATTAATGCCGTGAAAAGGATCAGTCAAAAATGGAAACGCCTCGATATCGTGATCGCGAACGCCGGTATCAACGGAGTTTGGGCGCCGCTAGACAAACTGCGGGTCGACGAGTGGGATGAAACCATACGCATCAATCTGCGCGGAACTTTTTTGACGATTCGCTCAGCGTTGCCGCTCCTGAAGAAACGGGGAGGATCGATTGTTGTCATCGCCTCGGTAAATGGAACACGCATGTTCAGCAATGTTGGCGCCAGTGCTTATGCCACCAGCAAGGCCGCGCAGACGGCGTTTGCCAAAATGCTCGCCGTGGAGCTTGCCCAATACGCAATTCGCGTCAATGTGATCTGTCCGGGTAGCATCGACACAGAGATCGATGACAACACGGATCGTAGCGCAACGAAAGACCTTGGTCCCAAGGTCGAATATCCGGAAGGAAAAATCCCTCTGACCGGTCACCAGCCCGGCAAATCCATCCAAGTCGCCCGCCTCGCTGGTTTCCTGGCATCGGACGATGCAGACCATATCTCTGGAACAGAAATATTTTTGGATGGTGCCCAGTCGCTTCTTCAAGGGTGAGTCCTTGGAAAAAACGGGCCTCAGGCCTTTGATTGAGCGACCCAATCGATGGCAAACCGCACCATTTCACTCGCGTCCCGGCAACCGAGTTTCTCCTTGATATGGGCGCGATGGGTTTCAATGGTTTTTCCGCTAAGGTGGAGTTGCGAAGCGATATCTTTCGTTCCTAAGCCGCCGCCCAATAAGTTCAGCACCTCCAATTCGCGATCCGAGAGACTGTCCACGGGTGAGCCACCCTTCCCGCCGTTGGATTGAATAGCTTGGAAAATGAGCCGTTCGCTGAGACGTGGGCTGACATAAATTTCGCCCTTGAGGGCCTTGCGCAACGCATCGAGAACATGCGTAAGGGCCTCGGCTTTCATCACATACCCGAGCGCGCCGGCTTTGAGGGCACGAAGGGCGTAAAGCGATTCATCATGCATGGAGAGCACCAGAAGCGGCAGTTTGGGGTATTCGGCCTTCATGAGCTTGATTAACTCAATGCCGTTCGTGCCGGGCAGGGAGATATCGAGCAGTGCGATGTCGGGTTGGAGTTTGCGCATGGCGTCGAGCGCAGACGGGGACGAGGTCGCCTCACCACAGACAACTAAATCGGGTTCCGCGTTGATCAGGGCTGTGATGCCGTGACGGAAAACCGGGTGATCATCAACGATAAGAACGCGTTTTTTTCCGGGATCCGCGCCCTTTTCTGGTTTTGTATTCATGCGGGAAAGAGACACGTAACGAGAGTTCCTTTTCCGGGCCGAAAGTTCAAAGTGAGGGACGCTTGCATTGCTTGAGCCCGATATTGCAGTGTTTTCGCGTCCACGCCAGAAGGATTTGCGGTCAGCTCGCCCTCGGTTGTTCCGTCGTCCGAAATAACCAGGGAAATCGAACTCTCAACATGCGAAAGTGTGATGTTAATATTTTTCGCGCCGGTCTCTCGAAGGGCCGCCGTTACTGCCGCCTGAGCGATCCCGATAAGCGTTCACAGCGGCGTCTTGGCTTCTGACAAGCATTTGCCGGTCGCACCGAAAGCTGCATGGTGTCACGCGCGTGGCCCGGTTGGCGAGCTCCTCAAGGGCCAACATCAGACCAGCGGAGTTGAATTCAACCGGATGGAGTCCGCGCGAAATTTCGCGGACTTGCAAAACCGAGTCAATGATCAGGCGCGCGAGTTCGTGCAAGTTCCCGGCGTGGGGGGAACTTTCGCGGTCCAAGGCTCCGGCCAACGCCTTGGCGCCAAAGGACGCGCCCAACAAACGCTGGCAGAGATAATCATGCAGATCCTGTCCGATCCTCCACTGTTCGCGCTCCGCGGCATCCGTGCGGAACGCTGCCGGGTGGGCGGCAACTAAAGAGACTCCGGCACCAGCGTCGGCAAGGATGTTTGACAAAGGATGGTGCACAACATCGTGCGCTTTCCATCCCAGCAAATCCTCGGCTTCAGCGTTCCAGCTTGTTACTTGTTGAGAGTGGTCCGTTTAAAAACACGCGCGTTTGGAAGAAGTCAGGACCGGGCTCGAACTGCCCTCCACAAAACTGTTAACGGCGCGTTTTGCGCCAATCTGAAGCGAGTTTCCTTGAGAGTTGAGGGTGGAGTTCATCAGAATGCTGCGTAGCTCAATAATCCATTGGGAGGCTTCAAATTACGAAACCCGTCCACGCGAAACAACCCTAGTTGGTCGGGGGCCAGCGGCCGAAGACGAACGACAGGACGAACAAGATCACGAACACGAGAAAAAGCAATTGCGCAATCCATGAGGCGGTTCCGGCGGGAGTAATTAATTGTGGGTGAGGTGGGAGCAAGAACAGTGTGCACTGCTGGCTGGACGATAGCGCGGGCATCTTGTCCGGTTCTCATGCGGGCGAGACGCCCACGCTCGTGTGGCCGAACCTCACCCACTTTAAATAAAACCCAATCGGCGTGGGGGATAACTTTTATCTCGGCGATCGCAATGGCGCCCGCACCCCCTTGCAATGGAGCGCAAATCGAAATGCCGGATTCTCTGGAGCCAACCCCCAGCAACTTTACCTTCACGTAATCATTGATCCGGAATTCTCGGTCACCCATGGTCGATGTTGCGGGCATGCTTCGCTCGTTCGACTACGCCGTTTGCACGAGCCTTCTCAAATGGAAGGCTGAAGATCAGGCCCGTCTGCAGATTTTTGCGGACGGTTGGCTCGCGTTGGTCTCAGGGGAATTTCTCGCCGGATATCAGTTGGCCGCTGCAGGCGAGGCTTTTCTGCCCGCCAAGGAGCAGCAGCGTTCGCTTTTACTCGATGTCCTGCTACTCGACGTGCTCTGTCGTTCCATTTGTTTTCCGCGCTCGTGCGGCATACAGCCATCAGGGGTGGCAGTTCCGAATCTTCCCGTGATGACCACGATTATGGAAAAAGGGACACAAGGAGGCGCGCCTGCGCCGGAAATCGACGAAAAATACGAGGCGGGCAGCCCTTCACCTCAAGGTGCCACATATGATGGCGAACGCGGCACAAATTTTGCCCTATTCTCGGAAGGCTCCGAGTCGGTGGAGCTTTGCCTATTCAACGACAGTAGCGACGCGAAGGAATCGGTGCGCATTCCCTTGCGCGAACGCACGAACGGAGTCTGGCATATTTTTCTGCCTGAAGTGAAACCCGGCCAACTCTATGGCTATCGGGTTCACGGGCCCTACGAACCGGAAAAGGGGTTGCGCTTCAATGCGAACAAACTCCTGCTCGATCCTTATGCAAAAACCATTGGACGTGACGTGGCATGGGACGATTCGCTTTTTGGGTATACTATCGGCGCAGCGGGCGACGACCTTAGCTTTGACGAACGCGACAGCGCGGCTTTTGCGCCGCTTGCGCTTGTGATCGAACCGGGTTTTGATTGGGAAGACGATAAACCTCCGGCGGTTGCCTGGCACGATACCGTGATCTACGAAGCACACGTGAAGGGTCTCACCATGCGACATCCCGATGTCCCTGAGGAACTTCGCGGCACCTATAAGGCAATTGGTTCACAGCCAATTATTGATTATCTTACCGGGCTAGGCATTACGGCGATTGAGTTGATGCCAGTGCAGTATTTTCCCGATGACCGCCATCTCTTAGAGAAGGGACTGCATAACTATTGGGGCTACAACACTCTGGGTTTTTTCGCACCGCAGCGAACGTATGCGGCCAGTCAAGGGCACCCTGCCGGAGTCGTGCAGGAGTTCCGCGAAATGGTGCGCGCTCTGCATAAAGCGGGCATCGAAGTGATCCTCGATGTCGTCTATAATCACACCGCCGAGGGCAGCGAACGCGGCCCAACGCTTTCCTTTCGCGGAATTGACAACAAACCCTACTATCGCACTATACCCGACAAGGAACGGTATTACATGGACTTCACGGGCTGCGGAAACACGCTTAACATGGTTCATCCCCACAGCCTTCAAATGCTGATGGACAGTCTGCGGTATTGGGTGACCGAGATGCACGTGGACGGCTTTCGCTTCGACCTCGCCTCAGCCTTGGCACGCGAATTGCACGAGGTGAATCAGCTGAGCGCGTTTTTCGAAACAATCTATCAAGATCCCACCCTGGCGAATACTAAGCTTATCGCCGAACCGTGGGACCTCGGTGACGGTGGCTATCAAGTCGGGAAGTTTCCGGTGAATTGGACGGAATGGAATGGCAAATACCGGGACTCGGTCAGAAAATATTGGAAAGGCGACATGGGTATGCAATCCGAAATCGCCACGAGACTGGGCGGAAGTTCGGATCTTTACGAACACAGCGGACGCCGACCCTCGGCAAGCATCAATTTCATCACGGCCCACGATGGTTTCACCCTGCACGATCTCGTGAGTTACAACGACAAACACAACGATGCAAACGGGGAGAGCAACAACGATGGTGCCAGCGACAACGAGTCGTGGAACTGCGGTGCGGAAGGACATACTGACGACCTGGCAATCACCGAGTTGCGAGAGCGCCAGAAACGCAATCTCCTCGCAACCCTCCTGCTTTCGCAAGGTGTCCCTATGATTTGTGCCGGCGACGAAATTGGACGCACCCAGGGCGGCAATAACAACGGGTATTGTCAGGACACGGAAATCTCTTGGCTCGATTGGGATCTCGACGATTCGCGCAAGGTCCTCTTGGATTTCACCAGCCGCTTGGTTCATTTTCGGCGCGAACACCCGAATCTGCACCGCCGCAGTTTTTTTGAGAAGGATCCTGCCGTCGGGCCAGAGAGCGAGAATGTGCGGTGGATCCGCGCGGACGGGCAGCCAATAGGAGACAGCGATTGGGACGAGAACGGCTGGATGCGCACGCTGGGCATGCTCCTTTTCGGCGACGCGCCTGAGATCCGCGACGCGGCGGGCACACGTGTAGAGGATGACGATTTTCTCCTTCTGCTCAACAGCTTCGATGAACCTGTAGAGTTTCACCTGCCTGAGGACTTGGCGCATCAGGATTGGTCCGTGGCTTTTGATACTAATGTGCCGCAGCCGACTCAGGAAGTTGAAAAAGTCAAGACGGGCGCGATCACGCTGGTAGGGCGCTCCCTCGTTGTTCTGAGCCACGCACGGCGTTCATGATCTGGACGGCTGCCTATCGCCTGCAATTGCACAAGGAATTTCCGTTCGCGAAGGCGGCGGAGATCTTGCCCTACTTACGCGAGCTCGGCATAAGCCACGTCTATCTTTCCCCCTGCCTCCAGGCCGCGCCTGGGAGCCTGCATGGTTACGACGGAGCCGATCCAGGCAAGGTGAGCGCTGACCTCGGCGGCGACGAAGCGTGGGCACAATTTCAAAGCGCCGTTCGGGGGGCCGGGATGGGAATTCTGCTCGACATCGTGCCGAACCACATGACGACCCATGCTACAAATCCGTGGTGGAACGATCTCCTCGCGCATGGGCCTTTCAGCGAGCAGGCCGAGACCTTCGACGTCTTTCCCTTTGCCAGTGGGAACCGCTGGGAAATCGCCATCTGCACGCTGGGCGAACCCTATGACCACGTCTTGGAACAAGCGCAGCTCGCCATTGATCTTTCCTCGGGCCTGCCACGCTTGCGGTATTTCAAAGAATCCTGGCCGCTCTGCCCGGCCACCTGGGCTCCATTTTTCGCGGACTCCGCCGTATCCGAACTCGAAACGCTGAGCAGTTTGCGATCTCCTCAGCCGAATGATATCGCGCGATACCGCGAACTCGCTGCGGGCGCGATAGAGGCCCTCGAAAACCATCTTTCTAGTGACGGCTCGCGCCAGCAGATCGAAGCGCGTTGCGTCGAAATCTCCCAAAACCCCGACCAGCTTCACCAACTGATTGACCGGCAATTTTACCGTCTGGCGTGGTGGAAGCTGGAAGGCGAGATAGTCAACTACCGCCGGTTTTTCGACGTTGGCTCGCTGGTTGCCCTTCGCCCGGAGAACGGGCGCGTCTTCGATCTCATCCATGCGCGCATTGTGAAAATGATCGAGGCCGGGGAGATCGATGGTCTGCGCGTGGATCACCCGGATGGATTGCGCGATCCGCGCGCATATTTCCAACGTCTGCGAACGCTGCTTCCCGGGGGACGGATTTACGCGGAGAAGATTCTCGACGCCGAAGAAACGCTGCCGGAAGACTGGGCTGTCGACGGAACCGTCGGTTATGAATTCCTTAGCAAGGTCAATCGCTTATGGATGGACGAAAGCAAGGCCGATGCGCTGACGTCCGCCTATGCGGATTTCACCGGGCATCCTGTCAATTACCCGGCGCTCGTCCGCGAGAAAAAACTCGCCATCATCGAGGCACATTTCGTGTCAGACCTCGAACGCCTTGGCACCCTCGCGGTGAACATCGCGCAGCTTCGCTGGGCCACGCATGACCTCAGCCGCCCGCAACTCATTCGCGCCATTGCGCTCCTTATCGTCTCACTCCCGGTTTATCGCACATACCTCGTCGTGGGTTCCCCGGTTTCCCCTACAGACGAAAAGATCATAACCGACGCTGTGGCTGCCAGTCGCGCGCAGGCCGAGGGAATTGAGCCTCAAGTCTTCGATTTTTTAGAGGCCTTGTTGACTAACGAACTGGTGGGCCCGCTGGAGGCCGATTTTATCGCGCGTTTGCAGCAGTTTTCGCCAGCGGTCATGGCGAAGGGCGTGGAGGACACGACGTTTTATTGCTACGACCGTCTGGTTTCCTGCAACGAAGTCGGTTCCCAGCCCTCATATCTCGGCATCTCAGCGGAAAAATTCCACCAATTTTGCTCTCACCTTCAGGCGCGCTGGCCGCGCAATCTCCTGCCCTGCTCCACCCACGACAACAAACGCAGCGAAGACATTCGCGCCCGCATAGACGTCCTCACCGAAGTGCCGGAAAAATGGAACGCCGCGCTCCAGAGTTGGGCTGCTATGAACCAGCCACTTTGGCAGGGCCGCGAGCCTGACCGTCATGCCGAGTATATGCTTTACCAGACGTTGATCGGCGCATGGCCAATCTCTCCCGAACGCGCGTGGGCTTACCTGCTCAAAGCGTGCCGCGAGGCGAAAATTCACACCGCGTGGCACGAACCGAACACCGCTTATGAGGAAGGT
>JBBRHN010000072.1:0-8999 GCA_038222685.1 Chthoniobacterales bacterium
AGGGCGCCAGCCATTGACGAACGATTCCAGTGGGGAGGAGACTAGAGAACTGGCTCCAAATCCACCACCAAGCCAGCCCGGCAAGCAGGCCGCAGACGTGTTGCCAAACGACGATCGAGTCGAACGTGCCGTGCACGGCAAGCGGCAGCAAAAGAAACGCCGGGTAAGCGAGGCTGCGGGCGTGGGTTTGCTGCATGCCTTCGCCGGAGAGCCACGTGAGTGCGGGGCGAAGGTAGCCCCAGGTATCGGGGTCGGAAATCGGCACAAGCGGAAGTGAAAACCTTTGCCAGATCGCGAAGGCGAAAATTCCGACCAGGCACACTAATACCCCGATCGACCGGTAAAGGTCGAGGTTAGCTAATGACTTCGTTTGCTGAGAAGGTGCCATGGCAGCGTTGTTGGCGAAACAAAGACTCATGCGCGATGGGCGGATGCAGAGTTTCGCCGGAGGACGGTCGGGAGCCATGTCCAGACGATGTGTGCTGAGACGGCGTAGTTCCAGACGGCACCGATGAGCGCACCGGTAACGCCTGCCAGCCACCAGGGAATGCGCGATTCGAAGAGATAGTCGGCTGTTTGGATATTTACGATTGCGCCGACCGCGCAAACGGCGATGTAGGCCGTGAGCCCGATGGCGAGCCGGGGCCCACTCAGGCGCGATGAGCGGAAAGTCACGGAATTATTAACGAGAAAGTTCGAGATCATCGCAACGAGGGTTGCGAGGGTCTGCGCGAGCAAGAACGGAACCGCGAGAATGCGGTAGAGTGAGCCGAGGAGAACTAGGTGAAGGACGAGTCCGCTGAGGCCGGCGAGCACATAGAGGACAAAGCGGACGGGGACGAGACGACCGAGCGTTTTGTCCAGGAGGAGGTAGAGGTATTCGAGGCCGACGACGACATCGAGTTTGCTCTGGCCGTGTTGGCGGGCTTTGAATTCGTACGGGAACTCTTTTGTATGGATCGGGCGAGCGGCGGAAAGCACAAAATCGAGGAGGATTTTGAAACCTTTGCCGGTCATGCGGCGTGCGGTCTCCTCGAAAAGCGAACGGCGGACGACAAAGAAGCCGCTGAGGGGATCGGAAAGAGACGTGCGGAGGACGGTTTTTTCGACGGCCGTGGCAAGGCGGCTGATCAGTTGGCGTCCCTTCGACCAGTTGCCGACGCCGCCCGATGCTGCATAGCGCGTGCCGACAGCGAGTTCCAGGTTCGGATCGTTAGCCAGAGCGGAAATCATTTGAGGAAGGATGCGCTCGTCGTGTTGGAGGTCGGCATCCATGACGGCGAAGCAATCGGCCGCACTGGACGCCATTCCCTCAAGGCACGCAGATGAGAGACCGCGACGGTCGATTCGCCGGAGGAAGCGGACTCGCGGGTCGGAGCGAGCGAGTTCAACGAGAACGTCGGCGCTCCCATCATCGGAATCGTCATCAACAAAAATGACCTCCCACTCAAAACCGGCGAGAACGGCTTGCAGGCGCTCGAACAGAATCGGGATATTCTGACTCTCGCGCAACGTCGGGACGATGACCGAAACGGACTTGGAAGCCTTCAATGGCGGTTAGGAGTGTTTTCGGAGAGCTGCCGCCTTTGGTCAGCAGCGGGATTTTCCCACTGGACCTTGCAGGTTTTCGAATTTTTGCGCCCGTTTTTCAGGCATTTTCCCGGGGACACGCCCCGGTTTGCGTCACTTCACTGAATGCGTTTGCCCTGAGCCCTCAACATGAAGGCTAACTTTTTTGGGCTTGCTATTACCTTCTTGCAATCGTCTGAGCTCCATCCGCTTTTTCCAAGAATAGTCCGGCGGCAAATTCTCCCGCCACCTGTTTTTTTCGCCCATGCGCCAAACCGCCCATAGTTTTGGTTACGGGAACTCATGTGACCAAATCCAACCACGCAGGGTTGGCTTCGGCGTGTTGGACGATCTCTTCGAGGATGCCATTGATCGGCGTTGCGGGCCGCCAGTCCCAGGTTGTCGAGGCAAGGGTAGCGTCGAGCACCATCCAAGGGATATCGAAAGGCCGATTCTCAGCCAAGGGGGAATTTGAAATGTGGAATTCCGAATGCGATGGGCCAAGACGGTCTCGGCACCAAGAGGAGAGCTGTGCCAGCGACATACTGTTCGCGACGCCGCCCGACAGGTTGACGATCTTTGGCCTGCTTGAACTCGCGGGGTCTGCAAGCTGCGATTCAATGACCGGCCCCAAATCTCTCGGGTGAAGGCAATCGCGGACTTGGTGACCGGAGGCACCAAAGCCGATGTAGCGAAGCGGACGCCCTGTTTTCCAAGAATGGATCCAAAATGAAAAAATCCCTTGATCGGCCTTACCAAATTGCCCGGCACCTGCAAGGACGCCGCACCGGTTGATCCATACTGGGAATCCGAAGGTCGCCCCGTATTCGAGAGCTAGCACTTCCGATGCCAGCTTGGTGGATCCGTAGAGAGAGACGGGTGAAGCTGTCGAAAAGCTCTCGGCAACGCCTCGGGGAGAAAGGCCTGCGGGGAAATCACCAGCCGACCTCGGAGACTCCCGCTCGCCGAAAACAGGGACAAAAGCCTCGTTTTGGACGCGCATTTTCAGGCCAGCCAGTGGGCGGATGGCGTAGACACGGCTGGTGCTGAGGAGCGTCAATCCCGCGTTGCGAGATTTGCAATACTCGAGGATATTGATCGTGCCGTTGAGGTTGTGTTCGATGAGTTGGCGGCTACTCGTTGCTCCATCAACTCCCGCCAACACACTGGGATTGGCTGCAGCATCAATGATCCAATCGCAAACTGGCATCGAATCCACGTCAGAGGAGCTCCGGATGTCGGCGTGATAAACAGCGATATCATGTGCCTTCAGCCTCTCCCGGTTCGTTTCACTGCCGGGGCGGATGAAGTTATCACAGCCGCAGACAGCATGGCCTTGATCCCGTAGCAGCGTCGCCAATGTGCTGCCGACGAAGCCACAAATGCCAGTGATAAGAATTTTCATTATTGGCTATTCAGACGATGGCCGAGTGGATCTCTTCGAGAATCTCGCGAAGTCCGTAGCGATATCTCCACTCGGGAAAATGAGACTGGAATTTCCGCACATCGCTAACCCACCAGATGTGGTCGCCAACTCGGTTGTCTTGGACATAAGAATGTTCCAGTTTTTTCCCTGAGATCTCTTCGCAAAGTGAAATGGCTTCGAGCATGGAGCAGTTCGAGCGTCTTCCACCTCCCATATTGTAAACCTCGCCGCAGCGGGGGGATTGGAAAAACTGCCAAAAGGCCTCGACGAGGTCGTGGCTGTGGATGTTATCGCGAACCTGTTTCCCTTTGTAGCCAAAGACGCGGTAGGGTCGCTGTGTCACGGTGCATTTCATCAAATACGCGAGAAAACCATGCAACTCCGCGCCCGCGTGTGCTGGGCCGGTGAGGCATCCGCCGCGAAAACAAGCTGTCTTCATACCAAAATAGCAGCCGTATTCTTGAACCATCACGTCGGCAGCGACCTTCGAGGCGCCGAAAATTGAGTGCTTGGTCTGGTCAATCGACATCTGTTCGTCAATTCCGCAAGCGAAGTATGGGTGCGCGAAATCGATTTCCCAGCGCGTCGCTGTTTCGACCAGAGGGAGGCGATTAGGCGTGTCTCCGTAAACCTTGTTCGTGCTCGTGAAAATAAAGACGGCGTCAGGGCAGTTAAGCCGGGCCGCCTCGAGTAGATTGAGCGTGCCGACAGCGTTAATCCCAAAGTCGGTATGCGGCTCCTTCGCCGCCCAATCGTGGGAAGGTTGCGCTGCGGTATGGATAACAACGGAGATGTCTTTACCAAAACGAGCGAAGATTTCCCTGACAGCAGCCGAGTCGCGAATGTCAACGTGGTAGTGCATGTAACGCGGCAGTGTTTTCTGAAGGCCCTGAACCGACAGCCCAGTTGAGGCATCGGAGCCAAAGAAGTAGGCACGCATGTCGTTGTCGATACCGACAACATCCATGCCCTCCGCCGCCAGACGCTTACACGTTTCTGAGCCAATAAGCCCCCCCGATCCCGTGACTATCGCAGTAGGCATATCCTATACAAGGGCTGCAGCATTATTCGATCGGAACTCAAATTTACGAAAAATCCCACGGGTGTGCGGTTAACTGATTGATTGGTTTTTGGAACATAAATTAGGAACTGGCAAGGCGACGAATAAGCTGACGATTTTTCGGCCAATTGCCGAAACCGCCAGAAGAGGCAAACCGCGTGCCGACGGCGAGTTCGAGGTTCGGATCGTCGGCCAGAGCGGAAATCATTTGAGGAAGGATGCGCTCGTCGTGTTGGAGGTCGGCATCCATGACTGCGAAGCAATCGGCCGCGCCTGATGCCATGCCTTCAAGGCAGGCGGATGAGAGTGGTTTCGGCAGGCTGCCGCCTTTGGTCAGCAGCGGGATTTTTCCACTGGACCATGCAGATTTTCGAATTTTTCCGCCCGTTTTTCAGGCATTTTTCCGGAGGCTCGCTCCGGTTTGCGTCACTTCACCAAAAACCTCAGAATCCAAGGCATCATCTTGCGTCCGCGGTCCATCCAGTGTCGGAGGCGCTCGATGCGTTCAAACGTGGCCTTTCGCTCTGTGGCATCAAGGGTCTCGGCCAGTTCTTCCATGCGCTCAACCCTAACCAAGGCCCGGTCGAGGCGAGGTTGGATTTCGTCTTTGAGAAATACCGTCGCAAACCGGCTCAATTCCAAATCGGCCACGTAATGGTCGCGTCGGTCGCCGGGGACGTAAACGACTTTCACTGCGCCGAATGAGCGAAGAAGTTTCAGCCCTTGGCTTGCCGCGCCCATGCTAATTCCGAGACGCTCCATAAGCGCCTCCATGGAAATCGGTTGCGACGATACAAAGAGCAGACCGTAGAGCTCACCGACCGACTTCGGGAGGCCGAGCAACTTGAGGAAATTGATGAACATCTCGATCGCTTCGATCTCGATTTCGTTCAACTCGGTCTCGTAGGGTTTGGCGGCTTTGGCGGGCACTAAAAAGGATGTTCGTCAGAAAACTCAAAGAGTTCAATAAAAAATGAACGCTTTGAGAGATGGAAAAAATCAGGCGTCGATGAGGAAGGGTTGAGAAGGTGCGGAGGAGAAGGAAACCCCGCGGGAGCGACTGACAATGAGGGAGCGGAGGGAATCGATCGGGACGCTGAGCCAACGGGCATCTGCAGGCGGGAGGCCATTGACAAGGTCGAGGAGAACATCGGGGTCACGCGCGATAGCATTGAGGACATGGCCACGATGCAGGAGAACGGAGTCGCACTTGGTGCGGGGGAGGATGTAGTCGAGATCGCCGCGCAAAAGCTCAATTTGTTCGTCGCTCAACAACATGGGAGTCCGAGTTTCCGCACGTGGAAAATGGTCAGGGATTCAGAGCGTTTCGTCGAGGAAAGAATCATTCTTTCGCTCCGGAATTCACTGCCCTTGCTGGTGGACGGGAACGACGGGGAGAGGGAAGCGGAGGCGGAGGGAGGAGTCGATGCGGACTTCGACGGTATAGACGCCGTGTTTCTGGAATTGGAGACCGCCGAAGACATGGACGTTGGTCGCGTGGGAGTCGAGCGCAGGGAGGGAAAATTGCACTTCGCTCTGCGCGATGGGATTCTCGTCATCGGGATTGAGAATGAGCGAGTGTTGAATGAAGTCTCCCACTCCGCCGCACCACCGGGTCCAAAGGCAGAGCTTGAAAAAACCAATCGGCGTGACCGGTGCGGGAATCACCCCGACGATGCCGATCAGTGTCTGCTGTCCGCTTGCCTCCTGGCGCACATCCTCGCAAAGGACACACGCTTGGAGATCGGGTAGAATTTCTTCGGCCATCTGGACATTAGGGAGGAAATCGAGCCGTGTGGACAGGACAAACTCGAAGCGAAGAAATCTTACGCCGGCTCGATGTGGACGGTGACGTCGCTGAGGGGGTGGTCGCCGTTCATGAGAGTGTCCTTGACGCGGTGAGAGATGTGGTGGCCGTCGGTGACGGTGACGGCTCCGTTGACGCGGACGTGGAGGTCGGCGATGAAGGTGAGTCCGCTTTTTCGGACGCGACATTTTTCGATATTTTCGACGCCCGGGACGGAGAGCGCGGCGGCGGTGATTTCGGCGATGACGGCGGCAGGGGCCTGCTTGTCGAGAATGTCGCCTAGGCTGCTCTTTAACATGCGTCCGCCGTTTAAGACGATGATTGCGCAAGAGAAGAGAGCCGCCCAGCCATCGGCACTGATCCAGTCGCGTCCGCCGATGAGGGTGAGGGAAATGCCAATGGCGGCGGCGACTGAGGTGAGAGCATCGGAGCGATGGTGCCAGGCGTCCGATTGCACAGCCGTGCTGCCGACTTCTTTGCCGCGTTTGTCTGCGATCCGGAAGAGGGTTTCTTTGATAATCACGACGCCGATGAGAACGAACAGAGTGAAGGCGGCAGGGGCGGGGCGGTCGGGCGCGCCGAAGAGGATTTCGCGAACGCTATTGACGGCAACAAGCAGGCCGGCCGCGAGGAGCAGGAGTGCACCGCCGATCGCTGCGAGGGATTCCATTTTCCCGTGGCCGTAGGGGTGGTCGGAATCCGGCGGGCGCGCTGCGTATTTCAATGCGGCCCAGATGAGGCCGGAGCTGAGAACATCGAGTGAAGATTCCAAGCCGTCGGCGAGCAGGGCGTCGGAGTGCCCGAGCCAACCGGCCACGAGTTTGACAAACGCGAGAGCGGCGTTGATGCCGAGGCCGAGGGCAAGAATCCGCCGACCGCTGGCCGCGCGCTCGGCGAGGGAGTTCATTAGAAGTTCTGGAAAGACATGATGCCGGCGACGGGGCTGAAATCGCCCGAGGCCTCGTCTTTTTTAAGATACGCGATGGTTTTTTCTTTCTCGGTGAGGAGTGGGATCGCTCCCGGCCCGACCCAACCTTTTGGTCGTTCGGTGAGAGTGTAAACGATGTTAATGATGTCGCCGGGGTTGACTGAGGTGGCGGAGCGATCAACTTTGTTGACGAGGACCATGGCTTTGATGGTTTGGCTGGTGGGATCTTGCGCGGGCTCGACATTGACGCGGAGGACTTCGATTTCGAGAAACTCGGGTGCCTTGGTTTGCATGGCTTCGTAAGCGGCGGGGCCGAGTTCGGCTTGAAGAACCGGGGAGAGAATGATGAGCGCGGCAACGGCAAGCGTGAGACGTTTCATGTCGGCAATGTCGCCGCATGAGGGCGGACGGGCAAGAAAATCAATCCGTCTTCTTCCAGCGCTTGAGGGATTCGTCGTGCAGGTGTCGGCGGCGAAATCTCTTGGCGACGATGCCGTATTTTGGGCTGAAGAGATAAGCGACGATGAGGAAGATTCCGAGGACGAGGACAATGGCAGGGCCGGAGGGAATGTTGGCGTAAAAGGAGATGAGCAGTCCGGTGACAGCGCCGATGGTGCCGATGATCGCGCCGCCCCAACTCATGACGGCATAGGAATCCGTGAGCAGATACATCGTCGCGGCAGGGAGAATGAGAAGGCCGAGCGACAGGAGGACGCCAACGGCCTGGAGGGAAGAGACCATCGTGAGGACGATGAGAACGATGAGAAGGCCGAGGAGGGCATCCACGCGGATGCCTTGGGTTTTTGCGACAGCAGATTCGAAGAGGGTGAGGAGGA
Source organism: Chthoniobacterales bacterium (assembly GCA_038222685.1). GTDB lineage: Bacteria > Verrucomicrobiota > Verrucomicrobiia > Chthoniobacterales > Terrimicrobiaceae > JBBRHN01. Next base: position 7,627 of record JBBRHN010000072.1, read on the forward strand.
GCGGGCGTTGAAGCACGACGAGCGAGAGGAGCGTGATGCAGCTGATCGTGTAAGTTGTCCACAGGTCCGCATCGCCAACGCCGAGAATGTTGCCGAAGAGAAAATGATCGAGGCTCACGCGGACGCCAGAGTATTTGATAATCGCGATGCCGACAGCGAATGCGATGATGTAGAGGGCGGCAATGGCGGTCTCCTCTTTGATCCGCGAACTGGCCGCGATGAGGTGTCCGCCAAGCGCGACGAAGATGGCTGCCAGCAAGCCGCCGAGCAACAAGCCGAACGGAGAAAGACCGACAAAAATCGCGGCGATGGCGAGCCCGGGCAACAGGGAATGCGAGAGCGCGTCGGCCATGAGGGCAAGGCGGCGGAGAACCACGAAGGAGCCGAGAAATCCGTTCGTGAAGCCAATCAAAACGCATGCCACGAGTGCACGCTGCATGAATTCATAACGGAAGGGTTCGAGGAGCCAGTTCATGTGTGATGATGTCCGCTGAAAATGCCTGTGCCGTAAGTGCGCTCGATTTCGGCGGGGGTAAAGATTTCCGCGACGGGTCCAGAGGCGACGAGTTCGCCGTTGAGGAGCAGGACGGTGTCGAAAAGGGCCTCGACACTTTTGAGATCATGGTGAGAGGCGATGACGAGCTTGTCCGCGCGGCGGAGGAGGTCGAGGGCTTTAGCGAAGGCGGCGGTGGAGTTGCGATCGAGACCGGTGAAAGGTTCGTCGAGCAAGTAAACATCCGCCTTTTGCGCCCATGCCCGCGCGAGAAAGGCGCGTTGCTGCTGGCCGCCGGAGAGAGCGGAGATTTGCCGGGCGGCGAGGGGTTCCAAGTCGCAAAGATGCAAAGCTTCGTCGACGGCGTCGCCATCCTTGGAGCGAAAAGCACCCCACATACCGACGCTCTGAAATCGCCCCATTTCGACGAGCCCGCGCACGGTGATGGGAAAATCCCAATCGACGCGCTCGCGCTGCGGGACATAGGCGATGGCGTGTGCACCGGAGTGCGCGCCGAGCGTGATCTGGCCTGTCTCGATGGGGAGAAGTCCCGCGATGGCTTTGAGGAGCGTGGTCTTGCCTGCGCCGTTGGGGCCGAGTAGTCCCACGCACGAGCCGCAAGGAAGCTCGGCGTTGATATGGTGAATCGCCGGGATGCGGTTGTAACTCACCGTGAGATCTTCAATGACGAGACGATGGCTCATGGCGCAACGGTGTCCTCAATGAATTCCGAGCCCCAGAATGTTTGATCCACAAGCGATCCGGTCGCGTCGGTGATTTCCACGCGGAGGGCTTGCGGTGCGGGCGATTTTTCCCAGCGCGCGGAGACAACGAAATCATCGGGATTTTCCGAATTGATGAAAACCCGGGCCGTTGCTGA
>JBBRHN010000073.1:0-8983 GCA_038222685.1 Chthoniobacterales bacterium
GCAGCGGCGGCGAGGTGGGAGATGCCGCTGTCGTGGCCGAGGAAAAGCGTAGCTCGTGCCAGGACAGCTCCCAGAGTGCAGAGCGGAAGATTTTCGAGGAAGACGACGTGTTTCGGAAGTGTCTGGCGAAGGGTGGCCAACTGTGCGGCATCGCTTTCGCCGCCGACCACAACGAGGCGTTCGGATCGTTTCGCGAGGCGGGAGAGAAGTTCGGCCCAGGCGGCGAGCGGCCAGTTTTTGCGGGATGAGCCGCTGCCCGGGTGGACGAGGATCAGGGATTCGCCAAGTCCGGAAAGGCACTCGTCAGCGGCGGATTGATCTTCCGGGGTGGGAAAAAAGTTAGCGGATGGATGATCGAGAAAGAGAGCGAGTGATTGGAGCGGTCGGGCGAGTTGGGCGGCTGCATGGTCGCCGTCGGTCACACGGGGATCGGCGGCGAGGAGGTGCTTGACGCCACAGCGGCGGAGATTGCATTCGAAAAAACCGTCGGGATCGAAGAGGTAAGAAATGATCTGGCCGAAGCTGGCGAAATACTCTGAAAGCTCGGGGTCGAGCGAGGTGCGGGGATTGAAGAATCCGGCCATGGGTGCGTATTCGATGGAGCGGACGCGGTCGGCGTAGAAGCGGCGTTCTGCCAGTGCGCAAATGTGCCGGTAGCCGATGAGTTCGAGATCGCAGTCGGGGAAACCCTCACGAAGCAGGCGCAGGGCCGGGAGCGTAAGAAGAAAATCGCCAATCGCACCGCCACGAATGACGAGAAGACGCTTGCGATCCACGGAGAGCGGAGCGTCCGACTACTGGGAGCCTTGGAGAGCCGAGCCGAGGACGCCCGGGCCCTCCCAGCTCTCGGGGCGGTTCCACGGAAGCGTTCCGCCTGCGTATTCGGATTCCGGCTGGCCGTCGGAAGCGCAACCGGGAAGGAAGGCAAGGAGCAGCAGGAGAAGAAGGAAGAAACTACTCTTCGACAGCTTGATAGATGACATTGTCGCCCGGTTGGATGTTAAAGCCGCGAGGGACGCTATTAGAAACGATGTCGGCTATGGACGTGGAGGGTTCGACGGAAGTAACGCGAACTTTTCCGATCAGTTGGGTTCCGCGCTTGATGAGCATTTCGGCGTTGCTGACGACGCCATTTTTATCACCGAGGTTCAGAACGACGAAGTTCCAAGCTTGGTTGACGGCGAGGATGCGGCCTTCGAGTCCATTGCGCATTTTGAGCGAGCGGCGGTCGTTGTCGGCCTTGCGGAGTGTCTCAAGCTGGCCACGTGAGGCGTCGAGATCGGACTGGAGCTTGGCTATGAGCGTCTCTTTTTCCTGGAGGATGGCCTGTTGCTCGGGGCTTGGCGTTCCTGAGGCGGGCGCCTCTGTCGTGCCGGCTTTAGCGGCCGCAAGTTCGGCTTCCTTCGCTGTCACCTCTGCCGCGAGGCGGGCAATTTCGGCTTCCTTGGCGGTCACGTCGGTGACCGCTTTGGTGAGGTCTCCCTTGGCCGTAGTGAGCTCGGTTTTCAACGAGTCGGCTTGAGCGGCAAGTTGATCCTTCTCAGCCGTGACCGTGGTGAGTGTTTCTTTAGTGGCTCCGAGGTCTTTGGCGGACTTCGCGAGTTCGGTCGCTTTTTGTTGAGCTTGTAACTCAGCAGCGGCGGCTTGCGCTTTAACTTCGCTGAGCTTGCCGTGATTGAGGAAGCCAAGACCGGCTGCGCCTGCGGTGATGAAGAGTGATGCGATGAGGAGAACTTTGCCCATGTCGATTCGGTTATATTTGAAAAACGATTTTTGTTTTAGTGGGTGTGCAACAGTATTGCAAGACGGAAATGAATGATTCTTAACGAATAACTGCGGAGGGGAGATAAGGGGTTGCCAAGAATTGTTGGGCACGTATGCTCATTTTGCCAGGGACTATGGACTGCGGACGGACGAACCCCGCCAGGGCAGGAATGCAGCAACGGCACTCCGCTCCTCTTTGCCGTAGCTCTCTGGCACTTTTTTTGTTCACAATTCTATTCACAGAGTTATCCACAAAACTCAGGTGTATTTGACGACTTCTTCGATGGTCGTGAGCCCGTCGTAAATGGAGCGGAGCCCGTCCTCGCGGAGAGTGGTCATACCGAGTTCGATGGCTTTTTGGCGAAGGATGACGCCTGGCGCGCGCTGGTTGATCATTTCGCGAATGGGGTCGGAGATTTTGAGGAGTTCGTAGATGCCCTTGCGGCCTTTGTAACCGGTGTTATTGCAGGCTTCGCAGCCTTTGCCGTAGTAGAAATTTTTGTCGCCGATATCGTGAATGCTGAGCCCGAGTGAGGAGAGAATTTGTTCAGAGGGCTCGTAAGCTGTGCGACAGGCGGTGCAAATTTTCCGGATGAGGCGCTGGGCGAGAATGCACTCCAGCGAGGCGGAGATGAGAAAGGGCTCGATGCCCATATCGACGAGGCGGGTGACGGCACCGGTGGAGTCGTTGGTGTGGAGTGTCGTAAAAACGAGGTGTCCGGTGAGCGATGCCTGAATGGAGATTTGTGCGGTCTCGATGTCGCGTGTCTCGCCGACGAGGATGCGGTCGGGATCTTGTCGGAGGAAGGCGCGGAGGATGCGTGAGAAGGAGAGGCCGATGGCGTCGTTGACGGGGACTTGAATGATGCCATCGATTTCGTATTCGACGGGGTCTTCGGCTGTGAGGAGTTTCGCGTCGATCGTATTGATCTTGCGAAGGCACGAATAGAGCGTCGTGGTTTTGCCCGAGCCTGTGGGGCCGGTCACAATGAAAATCCCGTTGGGTTTTTGGATGACCTCGAGAATGAAATTATAGATGTCGTCCGGCATCCCGAGGGTCTCGAGTTCGAGATTGACACTGGAGCGATCAAGCACGCGGAGCACGACGCTCTCGCCGAACGTGGTGGGCAGGGTTGAGACACGGAGATCGACTTGGCGACCGTTGATCACGCGCTGAATTCGTCCATCCTGCGGGAGGCGGCGTTCGGCGATGTTGAGGTTCGACATGACCTTGACGCGTGAGATGACGGGGAGGGCGAGGTGCTGGGGTGGGGGATCCATCTCGTAGAGCGCTCCATCGACGCGGTAGCGGATCTTGAATTCCGTCTCGAACGGCTCGAAGTGGATGTCGCTCGCGCGCGCTGCGATGGCTTTGTCGAGAATGAGATCGACGTATTTGATGATGGGCGCCGCATTGGCTTCGGCGGTGACGGCTTGAAGATTGAACTCGGCTCCGCCGCCTTCGGTGATCGTGATATCGGCTCCGCCGCCGAGTTGCGCGAGGATATCTTCGAAATTGGTAACGGCCGACCCGTAATGTTCAGTGATGAGGCTGGAGACACGTTTGGGGAACGCGATCATCGGGGTGATTTCACGACCAAGCGCAAATCGCAAGTCTTCGATCGTTTGCGGATTGAGCGGATCGGTGAGCGCGACAAAAATCGTATTGCCAGTCCCCATGATGGGCATGGCGCCGTGTAAACGTGCGAGCCCTGCGGGAATGAGCGTTAGCGTGGTTGCGTCGGGCTGGAACTCGTTGAGATTGTATGCTTCGACCCCCATGGAGTCGGCGATAACGTGAATAAACCCCTCCTCGTCGATGACTTGAAAATCTACGAGCAGTTGCTCGATGGGGCTTTCGCCGGTCGCGGCCATCTGTACAAACTCTTCGCGCTGCTCCGGGCTGATAAGTCCGCGATCTAGAAAAATGTCAGTGACTTGGTGGGCGTCCATTGTTTTTAGTCCAGATCGGTCATTGTGGTGGTGATGACTTCTTCAGCCGTGGTCATTCCGGCAAGCACCTTGCGGACGCCATCTTCGCGGAGCGTCCGCATTCCGAGTTCGCGCGCCCGCTGACGGAGCGCCATGGTGGATGCGTTGTTATTGATCATGTGGCGCACTTCGTCATCAACGAGGAAAATCTCAAAAATACCCATGCGGCCCTTGTAACCGCGCCCGCGGCAAAGTTCACACCCGACGGCATGCATGACATGAGCCTCGCTGAGCTGCCCGGACTCGATGCGCAGCATGTTCATTTCGTATTCGCTGAGCTCTGCGGGAACTTTGCATTTCGGACAAAGGCGGCGCACGAGTCGTTGGGCGACAACGGCGCGTACCGAACTAGAGACGAGAAATGGCTTGATGCCGATATCCACCAAACGTGCAACGGCGCTCGGAGCGTCGTTCGTGTGAAGGGTTGAGAGCACGAGGTGTCCGGTGAGCGAGGCATTCGTTGCGATGCTGGCAGTCTCAAGATCGCGAATTTCTCCGATCATGATGATATTCGGGGCCTGACGGAGCATCGAGCGGAGCGCGGCTGGAAACGTCATCCCGATATCGGCGTTTACCGGCACCTGGTTGATACCGCTCATCTGATATTCCACAGGATCTTCGACCGTGATCAATTTCCGGTCGGGTTTGTTCATGTAGTTCAAGCAACCGTAAAGGGTCGTGGTTTTTCCTGAACCCGTCGGGCCGGTTACCAGAATAATGCCATCGGGGAGATTAATCTGTTTCTCAAACTTCGCCTGATCGTCAGAAAGGAATCCCAAGTCGGGCAACCCGAGGAGGAGAGACGTCTTGTCGAGAATTCGCATAACGACGCTCTCGCCGTGCACAGTCGGGATGGTCGAGACACGGAGATCGATGGCTTTTTGCCCGAGCTTGATCTGGATGCGGCCGTCCTGCGGGAGGCGTTTTTCCGCGATGCTCATTGAGCCGGTCATGATTTTAATGCGGCTGACGATGGCCGAGTGCAGTTTTTTTGGGGGACTCTGCATTTCCTGCAAAACGCCGTCCACCCGGAAACGCACGCGGAATTTCGTCTCAAGGGGCTCCAAATGGATATCGCTGGCGCGGCTGTTGTAGGCCTCGACGAGGAGCAAAGAAACCATCTTGATGATGGGCGCGTCATTCTCCATCGCGGCCCCGTCGCCAGTATCAACGATGACGTCGGAGCCATACTCGCCGTCCATCCCCATCTGCCGCATCAAGTCCGACGAGGCCTCCTCCGCACTACCGAAATACTTGATGAGATTTTTTCGGATTGCGTCCGGCGTCGCGCAGACAAACTCCACCTCGCGCTGGAGCTTGTATGTCAGATCGTCCATTGTCTGCATGTCGAGCGGATCGCCGATCGCCATGAGCAAGGCCCCCTCTCGCATGCTGAGCGGCATTACGCGGTAGCGCTTCGCGTCGTCCGCGGGAATCATTCCCAGAACGTCGGGCGCGATGGCCATGTTGCCGAGATCGACAAACTCCATGCCGTTCTGTGCCGCCAGAGTTTTTGCAATGTCCTCCTGGCTGATGACTCCCTCGTGAACCAGCGAATCCACGAGGCTAGATGTCGTCATGTTGATTCTGGCGTGGTCAACTTGAGCTCGCGTGACAAGACCTACGTCTTGGAGAATTTCAACAATGTAGTCGTCGTTTTGAGCCACGGTCCGGAAAGGAGAAGCAACGATGAATAGGTGAGCCGCCGGGCAAAGTCAATGACCGCGCAGAGCATTCACGGTGGATTTTCGTTGGAAATTCCCAACCGTCGGATTAAGACTCTACGAATCATTAGACACATGCCCGCCGATCACAGCAGAAAAGACCCCGACACCTACCTCGACCTCGAACCAGACTCTCAAGAGGAACTCGGCGACAAAGTCCAGCAGGTTCGTGCGGAACTCGAAAATCTGAAACAGAAACAGGAGGAGATTGAACGCGAAAAACTCCACCTCGAAGAACTCAAGCGTCGTCAGGACGAACTCGATGGCGGACGCGGCGAGATGATCGACAAACTTTCTCACGGCCTCGTTGTTGTCCAGCGTGAGTCCGAGGCGACGCAAACCCGGCTGGAGCAACTTCACGCGATTCACAACTCGTTCACTCAACACCTCCGGCTTGTCGAGAGCATTAACCCAAGAGCTTTTGGAACCGCCGAACTCCCCCGCGAACTTAGCAAGGCGCTTAGCTCCGTGGAAGACGCGCGCGCCGATTACGTCAAAGCGCACGCCAAGCTCGCCGCGGATTCCGCGTCCGAGGCGGCAGCGCAACTCTCTGCGGCGGAACCCGACTACTCCGAATACGATGACCGCGGTTTTGCGTATTGGCTCAAGAGCGGTTTCGCTTTTACGTTGCCGCTTCAACTTCTCGGCGTTTTGGCATTGCTAGTGTGGGTTTGGTCCGTTGCCAGCGTTGCGAAGTAACCCGCTAGGCCAAATGCCCCGTCCGCTCCATTTCCGCTCAACCAAGCTCAGTGCCGAAGAACGCCGGCTCCAGCGCGAGCAACAGGAACTCCTTCGGCGGGAGGAGGAGCTCCAGCGCGAGCTTCGCACGTTACCCGCCCGGATCGAAGAGCGCAAAGTCCGCGAGCGCCAGTATGCGAAACTTCGCGCCGAAGCCGCTGCCCCGGCGATATCGCTCGGAGGTGGACGCAGCACGCGGGGCTCCCGGCCCGCCCACCGTGAGAAACGCCTGCGCGGTCGCGAACTCCAAAACGCCCGCATCAAGTTCCTCGTTCTCTGCCTCATCCTCGCCTCTCTCGTGATCTTGCTGTGGCGTGCGATTCCAGCATGATAGTTGGCATTGACCTCGGAACGACGAATTCCCTCATCGGCGCGATGGACTCGGGGTTTCCCGTGCTCATCCCGTGTTCCAACGGGAGCCGGCTCACCCCCTCGGCCGTTTGGATTCCCGAAAATGGCGAGCCCCATGTGGGTCACGACGCGCTGACTCAAACAGACGATCTATTTCGTCTCATCACATCGGTCAAAAGGCTGATGGGCGCACGGGTCGGCGATGTTCTCAATCCGCAGCCTGCGTTTATGACCGGCGGGCTTCCCGGCCAACCGGTCACCGTTTCCGTAGACGGCGTCGAGCGGCTGCCGGAAGAAATCTCGTCATGGATTCTGTCGAAACTGAAAGCTGACGCCGAGCGCTCGCTTGGCGTCCCAGTCTCGAGGGCTGTGATCACCGTGCCAGCGTATTTTAATGACGGTCAGCGCGCCGCCACCAAACGCGCCGGCGAAATGGCAGGCTTCCAAGTTGAGCGCATCCTCAGCGAACCCACTGCGGCCGCCTTGGCCTATGGATTAGATCGCCTCGCCGAGTCCTCGCGGATCGCCGTCTACGATCTTGGCGGCGGCACGTTCGACGTTTCCGTGCTCGAGCTCACAAACGGCCTTTTCGAGGTCCTTGCTACGAATGGCGATACGCGTCTCGGCGGCGATGACCTCGACCATGACCTCGCCGCCGCATGGCAAATGCCGCCCGCGCAGGCCGAGCGCATCAAACGACAACTCGCCGAGGTCGAAAGCACAGAGTTCCTCGGGCAAACATTTTACCGCGCGGACCTCGAGCGCATTTGCCTCCCCATCCTCGAGCGCACACGCAGCCATTGCGTTCGCTCTCTTTCCGACGCCCGCATCACTGCCGCCGACCTCGATGCCGTGATTCTCGTTGGCGGAGCGACCCGTATGCCGCTCGTGCGCGAACTGGTTGCCGGCATTTTTGGACGCGTTCCCGATTGCAGCCAACACCCTGACGAGGCGGTTGCGCTTGGTGCCACCATCCAAGCCGGCATCCTCGACGGCACCGTTCAAAATATGACCCTGCTCGACGTGACGCCCCTTTCGCTCGGCATCGAAACCTTTGGCGGATTGATGAACGTCATCATTCCCAGAAACTCCACCATCCCGTGCAAAGCGGGCGAAATGTTCACGAACGCTGTCGCCCTGCAGGCCGCAATGCAGATTTCCGTCCTCCAAGGCGAACGCGAGATGGCACGCGACAACTGGCGTCTCGGGGCCTTTGAAATTCCCTTCACTCCGGCCCCGAAAGGCATGGCCCGAATCGGCGTGCAGTTCGAGATCGATGCGAATGGCATCCTGCACGTCCTCGCCCGCGATACTGCCACCGGAAAGGATACCGTCCTCGATCTGCAAAGTGCCGTGGAAGTCTCCGACGAGGCCGTCGAAAAAATGCTCGGCGATTCGCTCGAGCATGCGTTTGAGGACATGGACGAACGCGTTTTCACCGAGGCGCGTCTCAAAGCCGAAGAGATGCTTCCCGCCGTCGCTTCCGCTCTCGCACAACTCGGCGACGCCGTGCCGCCCGCCGAGATTGATGACATCGCCGCCAAGACCTCCGATGTCCGACTCGCCCTCGAAAATCGCTCAACATCAGGCCTCAAGCGCGCCATCGCCGCCCTCGACACCGCCACGCAACCGCTGGCCACCCGCTTGATCGAGATTGTCCTCGCTCCACCCAACCCATGAGCACACCCAGTCGGATCGATCTCCATCGGCACCTCGACGGCAACATCCGGCTCCGCACGATCCTCGAACTCGCCGAAAAAAATGGTATCGTCCTCCCGGCCTCCGATGAAGAAAGCCTTCGCCCCTTCGTCACCGTCACCTCGCCCCAACCGGGTCTTCTAGAATTCCTCGAAAAATTCCGTTGGTCCGTCGGCGTCCTGCAAACGCCCGACGACTGCCGTCGAGTCGCGTATGAAAATGTCGCCGATGCACATGCCGAAGGACTCGACTATGTCGAACTCCGCTTTAGCCCCCACTTTATGGGACAAACGCACTGCATCCCGACTCCTGCCGTCGTCGAGGCTGTAGCCGACGGTATTGCTGCCGCGCGCCGCGATTTTGATGTTCCCACCGAATTGATCGGTATCCTCAGCCGCACGTTCGGGACCGAAGTCTGCCGCCGCGAACTCGATGCCCTTCTAGGTTTCAAACAACACCTCGTCGCCATCGACCTCGCCGGCGACGAAGCCGGTTTTCCGGCACGTCTTTTCACCGACCACTTCGACTGCGTGCGCGACGCCGGTCTCGGTGTCACCATCCACGCCGGCGAAGCCGCCGGACCCGAAAGCATCTGGGACGCCATCCGACTTCTCGGTGCCACCCGCATCGGACACGGAATCCGCGCAACCGAAGACGCCCGCCTCATCGATTTTCTCGGAGAAAACCGCATCGGCATCGAATGCTGTCCCACGAGT